>NZ_SRLW01000085.1:0-33442 GCF_006518215.1 Myxococcus sp. AB025B | reverse complement strand
CCTCCTGGGGGTAGGGTGGGGTAGGAAAAGAGCCTTCCGTGGCTCGGTGGCCCCCGCCAACCTTGACTTGATCCTCCATGACCGCTAGGAGGGTCGGCCTTTCCGGGCCTCTGCGGATGTTTCGTGGAGGACCTGTGGTTGGTTCCGCACGAGATGCGGTCCCCGGCATGCACCTGGCGACCGCGAGAAGTCTGGAGTGCACGAAATGTCGCAGAAGACCTACAGCGCGAAGGCTGGGGACATCAAGCGCCAGTGGCACGTCATCGACGTGTCCGACAAGGTGCTGGGCCGCGCGGCGAGCCAGATTGCCACCTTGCTCAAGGGCAAGCACAAGGCCATCTACACGCCGTCCATCGACACGGGCGACCACGTCATCGTCATCAACGCCGACAAGGTGAAGGTGACGGGGACGAAGGAGAAGGACAAGATGTACTACCGGCACCCGCACGCGGGTTTCCCGGGCGCCCTGAAGATCACCAACCTGGAGAAGCTCCGCCAGCGCCACCCCGAGGACATCATCATCAACGCGGTCCGCCGCATGCTGCCCCGCAACGCGCTGGGTCGGCAGATGATGACGAAGCTGAAGGTCTACGCGGGTGATACCCACCCCCACGCCGCCCAGAAGCCGGCTGCGTACTCGGTTGAGGCGTAAGGGAGACAACGTCCATGCCCATCCACCAAGAGCTCGGTTTCTACGCCACCGGCCGCCGCAAGGAGGCCACCGCTCGTGTCTGGCTGCGTCCCGGCACGGGTCAGGTCACCATCAACGGTCGTGAGATCAACGACTACTTCGGTCGCGAGACCTCGAAGATGGTGCTCAACCAGCCCCTCGAGATCCTCGAGCAGAAGGGGAAGCTCGACGTCACCGTGAACGTTCGCGGCGGCGGTCTCTCGGGCCAGGCCGGCGCCATCCGTCACGGCATCGCCCGCGCCCTGTGCGCCTTCAACCCGGAGTTCCGTCCGGCGCTGAAGAAGGCCGGCTTCCTCACGCGTGATGCTCGCGCGGTCGAGCGCAAGAAGTACGGTCAGCCGGGCGCGCGTCGCCGGTTCCAGTTCTCCAAGCGCTAACCGTCCAGGTTGGTCGCTCGCTGTCCTCCGCGGCGGGGGCTCTCTCACGAGGGTCTCCGCCGTGGTGTTTTCGGGGACTCACTCCACGGTGTGTCGCGCGGGCGCGCGAGCGTCTGCTACCATCCGCGACGCCCATGGAACTCAATGAGATCCTCCAGATCGCCCTGCGCGGCGGTGCCTCCGACATTCATCTCAAGGCCGGTCTGCCGCCCATGTTCCGGGTGGATGGCTCGTTGGTGCCGTTGAAGGACGGCCGTCGTCTTCCGCCCGAGGAGGTGGCGCGGATGGCGTTCGGCATCATGAACGAGTTCCAGAAGGAGAAGTTCAAGGCGAGCAACGAGGTAGACCTGGCGTACGGAGTCCCGGGCCTGGGCCGCTTCCGCGTGAATGTCTTCCAGCAGCGCGGCACCGTGGGCGCGGTGCTGCGAGTCATCCCGTTCAAGGTGATGACGATGCAGGACCTGCTGTTGCCGCAGGTGCTGGCGAAGATTTGTGGCGAGGAGCGCGGTCTCATCCTGGTGACGGGCACGACGGGCTCCGGCAAGTCGACCACGTTGGCGGCGATGATCGACCACATCAACTCCAACGAGACCAGCCACATCATGACGATTGAGGACCCCATCGAGTTCCTCATTCGCGACAAGCGCTCCATCGTGAACCAGCGCGAGGTGGGCGTGGACACGATGAGCTTCGCGCAGGCGCTCAAGAGCGCGCTGCGGCAGGACCCGGACGTCATCCTCGTGGGCGAGATGCGAGACCACGAGACCATCGAGACGGCGCTGCACGCGGCGGAGACGGGCCACCTGGTCATGTCCACGCTGCACACGCTGGACGCCACGGAGACGGTCAACCGCATCGTCTCCGCCTTCCCGCCGCACCAGCAGAAGCAGGTGCGCATCCAGTTGGCCTCGGTGCTCAAGGGCGTGGTCAGCCAGCGCCTGGTGCCGCGCGCGGACGGCAAGGGCCGCGTGGCCGCGGTGGAGGTGCTGCGCGTCACCGCGCGCGTGCGCGAGCTCATCGAGGACAAGGACCGCACGAAGGAGATCCACGACGCGATCGCCCAGGGCACGGACTCCTACGGGATGCAGACCTTCGACCAGTCGCTGATGAGCCTGGTGCGCCAGGGGCTGGTCACCTACGACGAGGCCCACCGTCAGGCGTCCAACCCGGACGACTTCGCGCTGCGCTTCTCCGGCATCAGCGGCACGTCCGACTCCAAGTGGGACAGCTTCGACGCGAAGCCGGGCGAGGCCCGGCCGATTCCGGGCTCGGCCGCCTTCGCGCAGAAGGGCGCGCCCGTGGGTGCGGCGCCGCCTCCCGCCGCTCCGTCCACGCCGGCTCCGGTCCAGGTCGCGCGTCCCGCCACGCCCGCGGCGCCGAACGTCGCGCGTCCGCCCGCGCCGGCCCAGGCCATGCGCCCGGCCGCGCCTCCGCCGGCGGCCCGTCCTCCCGCCCCGGCCCCCGCGCCTGCTCCGGCGGCGGGGGGGGATGACGACTTCCAGATCGAACGCTTCTGAGTCGACGGGGCACCGTGGGTCGAGGCCGCCGCGCGCGGTCTGGCCTCGGTGCTCCGTTTGATGCCACTGAGTGGCGCGAGGCCGCGAACGCTTGGCCTCGGTGCTTCGTTTGATGCGACTGAGTGGCGGCGAGGCCGCGAACGCTTGGCCTCGGTGCTTCGTTTGATGCCACTGAGTGGCGGCGAGGCCGCGAACGCCCGGCCTCGGTGCTTCGTTTGATGCCACTGAGTGGCGGCGAGGCCGCGAACGCCCGGCCTCGGTGCTTCCCCGAAGCGTTGAGGGGCCATGAGAGCGGGTCGCCGCGAACGGCCCAGCCCCGGTGCTCTGCCTCGTCTGTCGGGAGATCCCCGTGAGGCGAGACGGCTCCGTGCCGTCGCCCACCTGTGTGACGCGACCTGCGAGAGGGGGCGCGTCTCGCTCAGCGGGCTGCGTCCAGGGACATCGCTCAGGCTCGTGGCAGGGCAGGGGAGTCATCCTCCCGTCCACCCGATGCGCACGACGCGGCGTCAGCCACTCCGAGCGGCGGGCCGCGAGGGCCCACCGCCGCGTGACTCGGTGGCTACGCGTCTTCCTCGCCCAGCATGGCCCTCAGGCGCGACAGGCGCAGCGGACCGATGAGGCCCTCCTTCGCCAGCGCCTGGAGCAGATGGGCGGTGGCGTGCACCTTCTCCTCCTGCTCCTCCTCGGGCTTGTCGGCGACCTGCGCGTCGAGCAGGGCCTCGATGTGCTCGGGGTTGATGGGGGCCGGCCCCTCCGCCCAGGCGATGTCGAACAGCGCCCTCGCCATGACCTCGCGCACCTTGCGCTCGGCGTCGTCCTTCGAGGCCTTCACGAACCCGACGAACAGCGCGTCCACCGCCTCCTTCGTCAGCGCGGCCAGCGCGGGCACCTCGCCCAGCGACTCCTTCACGTACTCGCGGTCGAAGCTGTCCACGTCCTGCTCGTAGCCGAACGCCTCCTCCAGGAGGATGGAGGCGATGAACGCGTCCGTCTCCTCCTCACTCGCGCCCTCCTCGGTCAGCGCCTCACGCGCCTTCTTCGTGGCCTCGGTCAGCTCCGCGTCTTCCTGAATCGCGCGCGCCGACGCGTGCGCCGCCAGCAGCACCAGCGCCGCCTGGGCGTCCGAGGACAGGACGCGGCCACCCACGTCCATCAGGATGGCGGCCTGGCGCGGGTGCGCCTTGGCGGCCTCGGCGAAGAACTGCTCCTCCGGGTCGAGGGCGCCCCCCGCCTGCTGCTTGCGGAGCGTCTCCTTCGCGACATCGGCGGTGAGGTAGCGGGCAAGGACTGGATGCATGCCGCGCCTGTTACCACATGCTACGTATCCCGCCATGCTCCCGGAGGATGAAGGCCCCGAGGCCGTCCAGCGCGCCACGGATGCGGGACTCAAGCTGCTGGGCATTCGCGCCCGCACGCGCCAGGAGCTGCTCCAGGCCCTGGAGAAGAAGGGCTTCGCCCCCTGCGTCCGCGACGCCGCGCTCGCCCGCCTCCAGGGCTGGGGCTACCTGGACGACACCCGCTTCGGAGAAGCGCGCGCCGCCTCCCTCCTGCGCTCGGGCAAGGGCCCCGTCTCCGTCCTCCAGAAGCTGCAAGCCCACGGCCTGTCCGAGGACGCGGCCCAGGGCGCGCTGGCGTCCGCCACGGACGCGGTGGACTTCGACGCCACGGCCGCCGCGCGCGCCGTCCTGGAGAAGCGGGGGCTGGCGGCCCGGCCGCTCGACGAGAAGGCCTGGGCCCGCGCCGCGCGGCTGTTGTCCGGGCGGGGATTCTCCGAGGACGTCATCCAGCAACTGCTCGGCGAACCTTCACTGGACCCCTCGGGGCCGGACGAATAGCGTGCCGCCGATGCGTTCCGTCGTCGCCTTCCTGACCGTCGTCCTCTTGTTCGCCTCGGGTTGCTCCACCCTCTCCGGCTCCCAGGGGGGAGACCCCGACTACGCCGCTGACGCGGAGGAGAACCTCCGGCTCGGCAGCGAGGCGCTGGAGAACAAGGACTTCTTCAAGGCCCAGAAGTACTTCGAGTACGTCCGGGTCAAGTACCCGTACCAGGAGGCCGCCCGCGAGGCGGAGCTGCGCCTGGCGGACGTGGACTTCGCCCGCGAGGCCTTCCCCGAGGCCCGCGACCAGTACCAGTCCTTCATCAAGCTCCACCCCACGCACGCCAAGGTCGACTACGCCGCGTTCCGCTCGGCGCTCACCCACGTGGAGGACTTCCCGTCCGACTTCTTCGCGCTGCCGCCCTCCGAGGAGAAGGACCAGGGCGAGATTCGCGCCGCGCTTTCCACCATGGAGGAGTTCCTCCGCCAGTACCCGGATTCGCAGTACGTCCCCGAGGCCAAGCGGCACGCGGACGACGCACGCAAGCGCCTGGCCGAGCACGAGCTGTACGTGGCCCGCTTCTACACGAAGCGCGAGCGCTGGAAGGCCGTGGCCCAGCGCCTGGAGTCGCTGCTCACGAAGTACCCCGGCACGCCGTACGAAGAGGAGGCCCTCTTCGACCTGCATGAGGCCTACGTGAAGCTCAACGACCCCAAGCGCGCCGAGGAGACCCTGCGCCAGGTGCTGCGCCGCCTGCCGGGGACGCCCGCCGCCCAGAAGGCCCAGCAGCTGCTGGGCACGTGAGGTCCCCGGCAGGCCGCGTGAGGTCCACCGAGGAGTGGAGCCGGCTGGGGGGCCTGGTCATCGCCGGACTGGCGGTGCTCGCCGCCTGCGCGGTGCTCATCCCCCGGCTGCTGGGCTTCGCCGCGGGCCCCGAGGCGGAGATCATCACCGCCCTGAAGCACACCGAGGCCTATGGGTTTTCCCTGCCCATCCCCCTCACGGACGCGCCCCTGGTCTCCCAGGAGCTCCACTTCGCCCGCATCACGGTGACGGTGGAGCCCGGCGGCCAGCGCGCCGAGGCCCACGCCACGCTCGACTTCAACGGCACCCTCGGCCCCACCCGCGTGGGCACCGCCGGCGTGGAGAAGGTGCCCTTCGTGCGACGCGGGGGCGACTGGGTGCCGGAGAAGAACACCTCCCCCCGACTGGTGGCCGTCGTCACGGCACTGGAGGCGCGGCGCCGCGCGCTGGAGGCCGCGGACGCGGAAGCCCTGGCTCGGCTTTCTGTTCCCGGGAATCCCGGGGTGGGGGGCGCGGAGTGGGACGAACTGAAGATGTTGCGAGGACGCTCGTATCGGGCGGAGGCGTGGTACATCCGGTTGGAGCGGGAGCAAGCAGTGGTGACGGAGCACTGGCGGTTGCAGGGCTCCCTCCCGTCGAGGCCGGTGGACACCCGGGGCCAACGGTCGCTGTCGCTCACGCTTCACGGTGATGAATTCTTGTTTTCGCCCGGGCTCATGTAGGCTAGCCGCGTCGGAGGCAGGGCCCGAGGACGGGCCGGAGTCATGGAAGAGCCCCTCAAGCAGCTACTGACCCTCGGGCGCGGCTACTTCGAGAAGAAGCAGTACGCCCAGGCCGAGCAGTACCTCGCGAAGATCGTCGAGCAGAATCCGACGTTCGCGGACGTGTTCAACATGCTCGGCATCATCTACCACGACCAGGGCCAGTTCGCCCGGGCCCAGCGGGCGTTCGAGTCCGCGCTGAACCTGAATCCGGCGTACACCGAAGCGGCGCTCAATCTCGCGGTCATCTACAACGACATGGGCAAGTACGCCGAGGCGAAGGAGGTCTACCAGGCCGCCTTGTCCCGGCAGAAGACGGGCCCCGGGGAGCTGGACCCCTACGTCGAGAAGAAGATCGCCAACATGTACGGCGAGATTGGCGACGTGTTCGCCTCCAGTGGCGCCTGGCAGCGGGCCATCGAGGAGTACCGCCGCGCGCTGGGCCTGTGTCCGCAGTTCGTGGACATCCGCCTGAAGCTGGGCAATGCCCTGCGTGACGCGGGGGACAACGCGGCGGCCATCGCCGAGTACGAACAGGTCATCGCGCAGAACCCGTCCTACATCCCCGGCCGTATCCAGTATGGGGTCGCGCTGTATTCCGCCGGGCGCAGGGCGGAGGCGGTGCAGGTGTGGGAGGACGTGCTGGCGCGCAGCCCCGACAACAAGAGCGCGCAGATGTACCTCAACCTGGTGAAGGACCCCGGCAAGGTGGAGCAGGCGGGTTGATGACCATGGATATCTCGAAGACCTATGCCCTGAAGTTCATCTCCGGGAAGTACCAGGGCGGAGAGTTCCCCCTGAAGGCGGAGAAGCAGATCGTCATCGGCCGCTCCAGCGAGCTGGACATGGTGCTCGTGGAGGACATGGTCTCGCGCAAGCACGCGAAGATCAGCTTCTCCAACGGGAAGATCACCATCGAGGACCTGGGCTCCACCAACGGCACCTTCGTCAACGGCGAGAAGGTGAAGCAGGCGGGGCTCAAGGAGGGGGACCGCATCCTCATCGGCACCTCCATCCTCAAGCTCGTGCACCAGGGCGCCGACGGCGCCAACGTGGACGAGAGCACGGCCAAGCTGAAGCTGGAGGAGGCCGCCGCCGCCCAGGCCGCGAGGACCACCACCAAGGGCAGCTCCATGACGGGGAAGATTGAGGAAATCCCCCTGCCGGACCTGCTCCAGCTCTTCCACACCTCCAAGAAGAACGGCGTGCTGGTGGTCAACAGCACGCAAGAGGGGAAGATCTACCTGCGCCAGGGCCGCGTGTACTACGCGGTCATCAACGAGAACCACAACCTGGGTCCGCAGAAGAGCTTCAACCGCATCATCACCTGGGAGTCGGGTGACTTCGAGCTGCGGCCGGCGGACAGCCAGGAGTTCATGGTGGAGCTGGACTCGTCCACCGAGGCGCTGCTGATGGACGCGCTCCGTCAGCTCGACGAGCTCAAGCGGCTGCAGCCGAGCCTGCCGCCTCCGGAGGCCATGCTCCAGCTGTCGGTGCCGCTGGTGCCGCCGCTCAAGGAGCTGACGCCGGAGCTGCTGGACGTGCTCCAGCTCGTGCTCAACCAGGGCACGTTGGCCGGGGTGCTGGACCGGGCGGACGCGGATGACGTCGTCACCGCCGAGGGCCTGGTACACCTGCTCAAGCGCGAGTACGTCCGCATCATCTAGGTCGCACACGAAGCCCGCTCTCCTCGTGGGAGGGCGGGCTCCATCTGAAGGGATGTCGCCGTGGCGGACGCGAAGTCGGTGAAGCGCCTGCGCCTCACCGAGCTGAGTCACTGCGCGGGTTGCGCGGCGAAGCTGCGGGCCGGGGACCTGGCCCAGCTGCTGGGAGGGCTCAAGTCCTCCCGCCCCCCGCAAGCGCTGGTGGGCTTCAACACGAATGACGACGCGGCCGTCTACCGCCTCTCGCCCGGCCTCGCCGTGGTGGAGACGGTGGACTTCTTCCCGCCCGTGGTGGACGACCCGTTCCAGTTCGGCGCCATCGCCGCGGCGAACGCGATGTCGGACATCTGGGCCATGGGGGCGAAGCCGCTGTTCGCGCTCAACCTCGTGGGCTTCCCGGACGAGCTGCCCAAGTCCGTGCTGGCGCGCATCCTCGAGGGCGGCCAGTCCAAGGTGGAGGAGGCGGGCATCCCCATCCTCGGCGGCCACAGCATTCGAGACCCGGAGCCGAAGTACGGCCTGGCCGTCACCGGCGTGGTGCACCCCAAGAAGGTGCTCACCAACGCGGGCGCGAAGCCGGGGGACTTGCTGCTGCTCACCAAGCCCCTGGGCACGGGCATCGCCACCACCGCCATCAAGCGGGGCGTGGCCTCCAAGCAGCTGCAGAAGAACGTCATCGGCGTGATGACCACGCTCAACCGCGCCGCGGGCGAGGTCTTCTCCTCGGGCCGGTTCAAGGTGAACGCCCTGACGGACGTGACGGGCTACGGCCTGTTGGGCCACCTGCTGGAGATGATGACGGCCGCGAAGACGCGCGCGGCGTTGGATTTGGAGCGCGTGCCGCTCATCGCCGAGGTGCCCTCGCTGGCCGAGGCGGGCGTGGTGCCGGGCGGGACGAAGTCGAACCTGGAGCACGTGCAGAAGAAGGTCCGCTTCCCCAAGGGGCTCCCCGAGGCCATCCAGTGGGTGCTCGCGGACGCGCAGACCAACGGCGGACTGTTGGCCTGCGTGCCGGCGAAGGACGCGGTCAAGGCGCTCAGGGCCCTGGACAGGGCTGGGGTGGACGCGGCGCTGCTGGGCGAGGTCCGCGCGGGCCGTCCGGGCATCGACGTCATCGGCTGAACCGGCCGCCGGGCGGGGATTTCGCGCCCGGGGTGGGGCTCCGCTAGCATCCCGCTCCGGCATGACGTCGTCCTCCCGCTTACTGCTGCTCCTCCTCGCATGCATCTGCTGGGTTCCCGTCACGGCGGGAGCCGGCGAGCGCCCCGCGCGCATCGTCATCGACCCGGGCCACGGCGGCGTGAAGGAAGGCGCCAAGGGGCCCGGCGCGCTGCGCGAGAAGGAGGTGGCGCTGCAGATTGCCCACCGCCTTCGCTCCAGGCTGGAGGCGGCCGGCGGCGAGGTGTACCTGACGCGCGAGCGCGACGCGCTGGTGAGCCTCACCGAACGCGTGGAGATGACGAACGACCACGGCGCCGACCTCTTCATCTCCATCCACGCCAACTCCATGCCCACGCCCCGCATGAGGGCGCGCACCGAGGGCGTGGAGACGTACTTCCTGTCGGCCAGCGCCTCGGGTGAGGCGGCGCTCGCGGTGGCGGACCGGGAGAACTCGGAGGCGCCCATGTCGCGGGCGGCGCGCGGCGACTCGACGCTGGCGCTCATCCTCGATGACCTGGTGCGCACGGAGGCGCACTCGGACTCGTCCCGGCTGGCCTACGCCATCCACCCCCGGCTCGTGGCGCGCACGCGGGCGGCGGACCGGGGCGTGCAACAGGCGCCCTTCTTCGTGCTCTCCGGCGTGGAGTGCCCGGCGGTGCTCGTGGAGGTGGGCTACATCTCCCATCCCGAGGAGGGGCTGAAGCTGGGGCGGGCGGACTACCAGGAGAAGCTGGCCGAGGCCATCAGCGAGGGCGTGCTCGCCTTCCTGAAGGACACGCGGCGCAGGGACGCGGCCCGGCCGGCCCAGGTGGCGGGCTCGCAGACGCCCTGAGTGGACAGCGGGCCGACTCGGACGACACGCGGGCCACGCGGCTCTGGTAGAGAAGGGACGCGCTCATTCCCTACCCAGGAGCTCGCCGTGCGTTCCTTCCAACGTGGTGCACTGGACCTTCGCCCCGTCATCCTCACCCCCGGAGTGTCCCGCTACGCGGAAGGCTCCGTGCAGGTGGAGTTCGGCAACACCAAGGTGCTCATCACCTGCTCCACCGAGGAGCGCGTGCCCCCGCACCTGATGGGGAAGGGGACCGGCTGGGTGACGGCCGAGTACGGCATGCTCCCGCGCGCCACGCACACGCGAAACCAGCGCGAGGCGGCCAAGGGCAAGCAGACCGGCCGCACCATGGAGATCCAGCGCCTCATCGGCCGCTCGCTGCGCGCGGCGGTGGACCTGTCCACGCTGGGCCCGCGCACCCTCACGCTGGACTGTGACGTGCTCCAGGCGGACGGCGGCACGCGCACGGCGTCGATTACGGGCGCGTACGTGGCGGTGGTGCTCGCGCTGCGCTCGCTGCAGAAGCAGGGCACGCTCACCAAGCAGCCCAAGCTGACCCCCATGGCCGCAGTGTCCGTGGGCGTGGTCAACGGGGAGGTGCGCGTGGACCTGGACTACGACGAGGATTCCAAGGCGGACGTGGACCTCAACATCGTCGCCACGGGAGACGGGCGCATGGTGGAGGTGCAGGGCACCGCCGAGCACCAGCTGTTCGACCGCAAGACGATGGACGCGATGCTCGACGGGGGCCTGGCCGCCATCCATCAGCTCGTGGCCGCGCAGGCCAAGGCGCTCGAATGAGCACGCCCTCACCGAAGCTGCTCTTCGCCACCACCAACAAGGGGAAGCTGCGCGAGCTGCGCCAGCTGGTGGGGGACTCGGTGGAGGTGGTGTCGCTCGCGGACCTGCCGCCGGTGCCGGAGCCCGAGGAGGACGGCGCCACCTTCGAGGCCAACGCGGTGAAGAAGGCGGTGGAGTACGCGCGGGCCACGGGCCTGCCGGCGCTCGCGGACGACTCGGGGCTGTGCGTGGACGCGCTCGACGGCCAGCCCGGAGTGCTGTCCGCCCGCTACGCGCCCGGTGATGACAAGGCCCGCTACGAGAAGCTCCTCTCGGAGCTGTGCGGGGTGCCCGACGAGAAGCGCACGGCCTCGTTCCGCTGCGCGCTGGCGCTGGCGTGGCCGGACGGGCGCACGCACGTGGAGGAGGGGCGGTGCGAGGGGCGGATCGGCCATGCACCGAAGGGTGAGCACGGCTTCGGGTACGACCCCGTGTTCATCCTTCTGGACAGTGGCCGGTCGCTCGCGGAGCTCACCGCCGAGGAGAAGTCCGCCATCTCCCACCGGGGCGCGGCCTTCCGGAAGATGAAGCCGATGCTGCTCTCGCTCGCCGCGCGTTCATGAATCGCGAGGTCAGGCACGTGGGCCTTGCGCGTCCGTCCGCGATGGTTCAACAATGCCGGACTCTACTTTTCGGGGCGTAGCGCAGCCTGGTAGCGCACCTGCCTTGGGCGCAGGGGGTCGGAGGTTCGAATCCTCTCGCCCCGATTTTTTCAAGTAGGGAGTGGATGCAGGTAGCCCGGCCCAGCTCCAGTAGCTCAGCTGGATAGAGCACCGACCTTCTAAGTCGGGGGTCGCAGGTTCGAGTCCTGCCTGGGGCGCTAACTTGGCCGGTGTGTCGTGTGATTTGGGCCTTGAACTGGCCCGGCTTTCCACGGTAGGGAAGCCCCCGCTTCAAACGCCGTAGCGGTAACGGCGGCCATAGCTCAACTGGTTAGAGCGCTGGACTGTGACTCCAGAGGTTGCCGGTTCGACCCCGGTTGGCCGCCCACCTTCTTCCCCTGTTCGTAGGTTGCGCTCGTAGCTCAACTGGATAGAGCACCGGGCTTCGAACCCGGGGGTTGGGGGTTCAAGTCCCTCCGAGCGCGCTCCTCTCCTCTTTAGGCAGGCCCCGACTCCTTCGTGGGAGTCCCGAGTGGCGCCGCGAAGAGGGCCCCCGCCGGAGGACGTCCGACGGAGGCAAGCCTCACTTCAGCGCATCAGGCGTGGGACGCGCCGTTGCTCTTGTCCGCGGTGGACGGGACGCGGCAGCGCAGCTCCGTCTCCGCCTCCAGCGCGAGCAGGTTCTCCCGCATCGCCTTGGCCCAGCGCGCGCGGGGTTGCTCCATCAGCTTCTCGTTCGCCAGCTCGATGGTCTCCGTCAGCTCCTCGTCCGAGAGCTCCGAGGCCGTCTTGCCCTTGTAGGGACCGAACGCCACCAGCACGGCGCTCGCCTTCGGACGCGTGGGCGCCACGGTGGGCTCCACGTCCTCCTTCGCCGCCTCCACTTCCTTCGCGGGGAACGGGGCCAGCGGGAGCTCCACGTCCAGCTTCGCGGGGGCCGGCTTCTCCTCCTTCGCGGGCGCGGTGGCCAGCGGGGTGGGGAAGGACGCCTTCACCGGTCCCGTCCTGGCGCCCAGCACCTCGTAGGCGCCACCCGCGGGGACGGGCTCGGGGTGGGCCGAGGCCGAATCGAAGTCCTCCGCCGGCATCTCCTCCCGGACGTACAGTCCGCCGAAGGCCTCCGGGTACGCCTTGCGCAGGGCCGCCACCCGGGCGCACTTCTCGATCATCGTCGTGGGAATCTTGGCCCACAGCGGTGTCTGCTGGACGTAGCCGCTGAAGTCCAGCCACACCACCACGGGCAGCTTCCCGTCGCGCACCACCCGCGACCAGGCGCCCACCAGCGCGCCCTTGCGCTTGGCCGGGTTGAAGCGGTGCACCACCTCGCCTCGACCCTGGTCCACCACGATGTCGTCCTCGGCGAACACGGCGCTCGCCTGGATGCCCTTGAAGTCCGGGAAGCGCTCCGCGCGGGCGAGCATCCCGGCCTCGGAGGGCTGGAACTCGTACTTCGTCACCCAGTTGGGGCGCTCCCGGTTGCCGATGTTCTGCCTCCGCGCGACGCAGAAGGCTTCCTTGAGCAGCGGATCCAACCCGCTGCGCTTGCACTGCTCGATGAAGAGGGCGAACTCGTCCTCGCTGATGCCCCGGGGGCAGATGGTGCGCCGAATCAGCTCCATGCGCTCCCGGCTCCAGCCGCCGAGCGCCGAGCCGGTGTCTTCCACCTTGGGGGGGATGTTGGCTTCCGTCACTGTCGTCTCCTGCATACGTCCTGCGCGAAAAGGGCGGACGACCTCCGTCCGCCCGCCTGTGCCTCGGCGGTTCACGTGCTCAGAGTCCCGGATGGGGGCGCGTGCGAGCCCCGTGGGTCCGAGCACTCCGGACACACGGGTCGCCGTGGCCACGTTCAACAGTGGGCCCATGGCTCTGTTTCATTCGGAATCCGGCCGTCCCCGGCGCCAGCCCGTCCAGCGGGCGGCGTGGCGTCCCATCCCGGACTGCGCGTCCGCGTGGGAGATGCCGTGCGTGGGGAATGCAGGGGAGACGAAAATACTTTTGACAGCGCGGGCGGCCTTCTGTAATTACCGCCGCCACTTGGACGTCACGCAGCCGACGGGCCAAGCGCAGTGCCGGGAGCGTAGCTCAATTGGCAGAGCAATGGACTCTTAATCCATAGGTTGTGGGTTCGATTCCCTCCGCTCTCATACGGGGTCTCTCCAGCGATGGAGAGACCCCGTTTGTTTTTCCGCAGCACGCATCCGTCGGGTGACGCGCGGCGGACGTTTCGCGGTATGTACGGCACAAGGCACGCGGCGCATCCGGGCGGGTGGCGAAACTGGTAGACGCACCAGACTTAGGATCTGGTACCGCAAGGTGTGAGGGTTCGAGTCCCTCCTCGCCCATTTCGCGTTGACCCGTTCGTGCCTATCCCCTAAAGGCGCACGTCCCACTTAACCGGCGCCGCTCGGGACGACTGTCCGAGACGGCGGCGAGCGAGGCCCGTATGAAGGTCCAGGTCGAAGAGCTCTCTCCCATCGAGAAGAAGCTCTCCATCGAGGTCGAGTCCGCCCGCGTGGCGGAAGAGCTGAACCGCGCTTACGCCAGGCTGGGCCAGCAGGTGCGGTTGCCAGGCTTCCGACAGGGCAAGGTGCCCCGTCGCATCCTCGAGCAGCGCTTCAAGGACCAGGTCGAGGACGAGGTCATCCAGCGCGTGGTGCAGACGGCCTACCTGGACGCGGTGCGCGAGCACAACGTGGAGGTGGTGGCCAGCCCGCAGGTGACCAACCAGGGCCTCAAGGCCAACGCGCCCTTCAGCTTCGAGGCCCGGGTGGAGGTCAGGCCCAAGGTCGAGGCGAAGGAGTACGCGGAGCTGCCGCTGACCAAGACGGACACCACCGTCACCGACGAGCAGATCAACGAGCAACTGGACCGCATGCGTCAGTCGCTGAGCCGGCTGGAGCCCGTGACGGACCGCGACTCGGCGGCCTCCGGTGACTACGCGACGGTGGACTACGACGCCACCGTGGACGGTCAGCCGTTCGCCGGCAGCAAGGCCGAGGGCATCACCGTCCAGGTGCAGCCCGGTGAGCTGGTCGAGTCGAAGATCGCCGCGCTTGAGGGCGTGAAGGTGGGCGAGTCCAAGGACATCGACTACGCCTTCCCCGCCGACTACCGGGTGGAGGACGTGCGGGGGAAGACGGGCCGCTTCCACGTCACCCTCAAGGAGCTCAAGAAGGAGATCTCCCCCGAGCTCAACGACGACCTGGCGAAGGAGACGGGCATCGCGCAGACGCTCGAGGAGCTGCGCGGCAAGCTGCGCGCCGACATGGAGCGCGCGCGCCGTTCGCAAGCGGACAACGACGACCGCGAGGCGGTGATGAAGGGCCTCGTGGAGCGCAACCCCTTCGAGGTCCCCCGTGCCATGGTGGAGCGCGCCATGGACTCCATGCTCCGCGGCGCCCTGCAGCAGCTGCAGCGCTCGGGCATGGACCCCAGCCGTCTGAACCTGGACTTCAACCGCCTGCGCGAGGAGATGCGCGAGAAGGCGACCCAGGAGGTGAAGGGGACGCTGCTGCTGGAGTCCATCGCCCTCAAGGAGGGCATCCAGGCGAGCGACGCGGACGTGGACGCGCGCATCGAGCAGCTCGCGGTGGAGGCGGGCCAGCCCGTGGAGGCCGTGAAGCGCTACTTCAAGGGCGCGGACGAGCGGCTCGGGTTGTCTCTGCGACTGCGCGAGGAAAAGACGATTGAATTCCTGAAGGGCCGGGCGAAGTATTCCTGACCTGAGGTTCGTCTTCGTCGAGCCGTCCCTTCGAGTCTTCTCCCGAGGTCGCCATGCCCTTCATGCCCGTTCCCTACGTCATCGAGCAGACGCACCGCGGTGAGCGCTCGTACGACATCTACAGCCGGCTCCTGAAGGACCGCATCATCATGCTGGGCACGGAAATCGACGATGACGTGGCCAACGTCATCGTCGCCCAGCTGCTGTTCCTCGAGTCCGAGGACCCGGACAAGGACATCAACATCTACATCAACTCGCCGGGCGGCTCCGTCACGGCGGGCATGGCCATCTACGACACGATGCAGTACGTCAAGCCGCCGGTCTCCACCATCTGCGTGGGGCAGGCGGCGTCGATGGGGGCCGTGCTGCTGCTCGCCGGGACGAAGGGCAAGCGCTACGCCCTGCCGTCCAGCCGCATCATGATCCACCAGCCGCTGGGCGGGGTGCGGGGCCAGGCGACGGACATCGAGATCCAGGCCCGCGAAATCCTGCGGATGAAGGCGAAGCTCAACGAGCTCATCGTCAAGCACACCGGGCAGTCCATCGAGCGCGTGGAGAAGGACACGGACCGCGACTACTTCATGGGCGCCACGGAGGCGAAGGCCTACGGAATCGTGGATGAAATCCAGAACCCCCGCAAGGTGGTGGGCCTGGGCAAGGACGAGAAGAAGTAGACGTTTGCCGGGGCTCGACGCCTCGGCCGGTGGCCGGAGCCGCGGGAATTCGCCCCCGCGCCTCCGGCTTTGTGCTTTCTGCGCCGACCCACTCCCCCTGTTAAGTACAGGGAAGGCGCGTGGACGTCCCTGATGGGGGCTGACTAGATTGGCCTGGAGCCGAGGCGGGTGGCGCTCGGGGCGGGCGGCTTTACAGGCGCAGCGAGGGATTTCATGGCGGGCAAGAACGTGGAGAAGCGAGACAACCAGACCCTCTGCTGCTCCTTCTGCGGCAAGTCGCAGAAGGAGGTGAAGAAGCTCATCGCGGGGCCGACGGTCTACATCTGCGACGAGTGCATCGGGCTGTGCAACGACATCATCGCGGAGGAGATCGACCGCGAGGAGACCAAGGACACCAAGCTGCGCATCCCGCGGCCCTCCGAAATCAAGGCCGTGCTCGACGAGTACGTCATCGGCCAGGAGCGCGCGAAGAAGACGCTGTCGGTGGCCGTGCACAACCACTACAAGCGCATCGAGTCCAAGGTCGCGCTCGAGGACGTGGAGCTCCAGAAGAGCAACATCCTCCTGCTCGGCCCCACGGGCAGCGGCAAGACGCTGCTGGCCCAGACGCTGGCGCGCATCCTCAACGTCCCCTTCACCATCGCGGACGCCACGTGCCTCACGGAGGCCGGCTACGTGGGCGAGGACGTGGAGAACATCATCGTCAACCTGCTGCAGGCCGCCGACCACGACATCGAGCGGGCCCAGCGCGGCATCGTCTACATCGACGAAATCGACAAGATCGCCCGCAAGTCGGAGAACCCCTCCATCACCCGCGACGTCAGCGGCGAGGGCGTCCAGCAGGCGCTGTTGAAGATCATCGAAGGTACGGTGGCCAACGTTCCGCCCAAGGGGGGCCGCAAGCACCCGCAGCAGGAGTTCCTGCAGGTGGACACCACCAACATCCTGTTCATCTGCGGCGGCGCGTTCGGCGGCCTGGACCAGGTCATCGAGCGGCGCCTGGGCGGGCGCAGCCTGGGCTTCGGCGCGGACATCCAGTCGAAGAAGCAGCGCAACCTGTCGGAGCTGCTCAAGCACGTGGAGCCGGAGGACCTGCTCAAGTTCGGCATGATTCCGGAGTTCATCGGCCGCCTGCCCATCATCACCGCGCTGGAGGAGCTGGATGAGCCCGCGCTCATCAACATCCTCAACCAGCCGAAGAACGCGCTCACCAAGCAGTACAAGAAGCTCTTCGAGCTGGACGGCGTGGCGCTGAAGTTCACCGACGGCGCGCTCAAGGCCATCGCCAGCGAGGCCATCCGCCGCAAGGCGGGCGCCCGCGGCCTGCGCTCCATCCTCGAGTCGGCCATGCTGGACGTGATGTACGAAATCCCGTCCCGCAAGACGGTCCGCGAGGTGCTCATCTCCGAGGAGGTCATCCTCAAGAAGAGCGAGCCCGTCGTGCTCCACGCCGCGGCGGAGAAGGAGCCCGCCGAGCCGAAGAAGGAATCCGCGTAAGTCGCGGACTCTGCCGGGCCGCCCTCCGGTGTGGGCGGCCCCTGGGATGTGACGGAGCGCGTCAAGGGCCCTGCAACGGCTCCGACGCGCTCCTCGCGTTCAGGGCGGGCGGGGTGGCGCCGGCCTGTCGCCCACGGTTTTTGTGGGACGGGCGGGGGCGTTTCTGTATGTGCTGGCTCCATGAGACAGCTCCCCGTGCCTGCCTTGTTGATGCTCGTTGCCTGTGCTGGCTCGACGCCGGCGAAACGGGAGGTGCCCGTGGAGGCGCCGGCCCAGGAGGAACACGCGCGCATGGCTTACCCGGCGACTCGGGTGGACGCGGTGGTGGACACGCTGCACGGGGTGCAGGTGCCGGACGCCTACCGCTGGCTGGAGGATGAGAAGGCGCCCGAGGTCCAGGCGTGGATGAAGGCGCAGGACGTGCTGACGCGCGAGGCGCTGGCGAAGTCGCCCGTGCGTGACGCGCTGGCGAAGCGCTTCCGCGAGCTGTTCTACGTGGACTCCATCTCCATGCCGGCGCGCCGCGCGGGCCGCTACTTCTACGTGCGCACGCACAAGGACAAGGAGAAGGCGGTCCTCTACTGGCGCGACGGCGAGAAGGGACAGGAGAAGGTGCTCCTGGACCCGAACGGCTGGAGCCAGGACGGCTCGGTGTCCCTGGGCACGTGGTCGCCGTCGTGGGACGGCAAGAAGCTGGTCTTCGCGCAGAAGCCCAACGCGGCCGACGAGGCCGTGCTGCACGTGGTGGACGTGGACTCGGGTGAGTGGTCCAAGGTCGACGTCATCGAGGGCGCCAAGTACGCGCAGCCCAAGTGGACGCCGGACGGCAAGGGCTTCTATTACGAGTGGCTGCCCACCGACCCCTCCATCCCCGTGGACGCGCGCCCGGGCTACACCACACTGCGCTTCCACAAGCTGGGCGACGCGCCCTCCAAGGACGCGGAGATCCACCCGCGCACCGGAGACCCGTCCACCTTCCTGCAGGGGGACCTGAGCCGGGACGGCCAGTTCCTGTTCGTCTCCATCCTGCGGGGCTGGATTGAAAACGACATCTACTGGAAGCGGCCGGGGGAGAAGGACTTCCGCCTGCTCGTGAAGGGCAAGGGCGCCAAGTACAACGTGCAGGCGTGGAAGGGCCGCTTCTACGTCACCACCGACGAGGGCGCCCCGCGCCAGCGCGTCTTCGAGGTGGACCCGGCGAAGCCCGCGCGCGCGCAATGGAAGGAAATCGTTCCGCAGGACCCGGTCGCCGCGCTCCAGACGGTGAACATCGTCGGCGAGCACCTGGCGCTGGAGTACATGAAGGACGCGACGACGCTGGTGCGCGTGGCCACCCTGCAGGGCAAGCCCGTGCGCGAGGTGGCGCTGCCCGGCGTGGGCGCGGCCTCCAACCTGACGGGCCTGGAGGACCAGGACGAGGCGTACTTCGTCTTCACGTCCTTCACCACGCCCCGGCGCGTCTACAAGACGTCCGTGAAGACGGGGGAGTCCTCGCTGTGGGCGCAGGTGGAAGTGCCCATGGACCCGGCGGCCTACACGGTGGACCAGGTCTTCTACCCCTCCAAGGACGGCACCCGCGTGCCCATGTTCCTGGTGCACAAGAGGGGCCTGAAGCGCGACGGCACCGCGCCCACGCTGCTCTACGGGTACGGCGGCTTCAACGTGAACATGGAGGCCACCTTCCGCGGCAGCATCCTGCCCTGGCTGGACGCCGGCGGCGTCTACGCGGTGGCCAACCTGCGGGGTGGGGGCGAGTACGGCGCCGAGTGGCACGAGGCGGGCCGCATGGCGAAGAAGCAGAACGTCTTCGACGACTTCCACGCCGCCGCCGAGTACCTGGTCCGGGAGAAGTACACCCAGCCCAGGAAGCTGGCCATCCAGGGCGGCAGCAACGGCGGGCTCCTGGTGGGGGCGGCCATGACTCAGCGCCCGGAGCTGTACGGGGCGGTGGTGTGCCAGGTGCCCCTCTTGGACATGGTGCGCTACCACCTCTTCGGGAGCGGCCGGACGTGGATTCCCGAGTACGGGACGGCGGAGAAGCCCGAGGACTTCCAGGTGCTGCACGCCTACTCGCCCTACCACCACGTCAAGCCGGGCGTGGCCTACCCGGCGCTGCTCATGATGTCCGCGGACCACGATGACCGGGTGGACCCGATGCACGCTCGCAAGTTCGTGGCCGCGGTGCAGCAGGCGGCGGGCAACCAGGCCAGGGCGCTGCTGCGCATCGAAATGAACGCAGGACACAGTGGCGCGGACCAGGTGGCCAAGAGCATTGAATCCAGCGCGGACCTGTATGCGTTCCTTTTCGAGGCGTTGGAGGTTGGTGGGCTACAGGGTGGGGAGGCAGCGCAGGGTCGCTGACACTGGGAGGGGACGTCCGAGGAAGCTTCGGGTGTTCCCTTGATGGCAAGAGGTGGTTCCCCAATCTTGAGGCGGGGAACGGCGCCTGAAACCGACGTGTTATAGACGTGCTTCACCCCGGGTGTGCGCTCGCCGGACGAGCAACCGGGCAACTCTTCAGGGGCCTACCCTCCCGGTAGGCCAGCAGGTGGCGGATACATGTTCTTCGGACGTGACGACAAGAAGGAAGCCCAGAAGCGGGGACTCACCGTCCCGCTCTTGCCCCTTCGGGACATCATCGTGTTCCCGCACATGGTGGTTCCGCTGTTCGTCGGCCGGGAGAAGTCCATCGCCGCGTTGAAGGACGCGATGGCTCACAAGGGGCCGGACGACAAGGCCGTCATCCTGCTGGCCGCCCAGAAGAAGGCCAAGACGAACGACCCCTCTCCCGACGACATCTTCCACTTCGGCACCATGGGGCACGTCATCCAGCTGCTGCCCCTGCCGGACGGCACCGTGAAGGTGCTGGTGGAAGGGGTGAAGCGCGCGAAGGTGAAGAAGTTCCACCCGAACGACGCCTTCTTCATGGTGGAGGTGGAGGAGGTGGAGGAGCAGACGGAGAAGAGCGTGGAGCTGGAGGCGCTCGTGCGCTCCGTGCACTCCGTGTTCGAGGCCTTCGTCAAGCTCAACAAGCGGATTCCACCCGAGATGCTGATGCAGGTGGCCAGCATCGATGACCCGGCGCGGCTCGCGGACACCATCGTCGCGCACCTGTCGCTGAAGCTGAACGACAAGCAGGCGCTGCTCGAGACCGAGTCTCCCGCGAAGCGGCTGGAGAAGCTCTACGAGCTGATGCAGGGGGAGATCGAGATTCTCCAGGTGGAGAAGAAGATCCGCACCCGCGTCAAGAAGCAGATGGAGAAGACCCAGAAGGAGTACTACCTGAATGAGCAGATGCAGGCCATTCAGAAGGAGCTGGGTGAGCGCGACGAGTTCAAGAACGAGATCCAGGAGATTGAAGAGAAGCTGAAGAACAAGCGGATGAGCAAGGAGGCCACGCTCAAGGTCAAGAAGGAGCTCAAGAAGCTCCGGATGATGAGCCCGATGAGCGCCGAGGCCACGGTCGTCCGCAACTACATCGACTGGATCATCAGCCTGCCCTGGTACGACGAGACCCAGGACCGGCTGGACGTGACGGAAGCGGAGACGGTGCTCAACGAGGACCACTACGGCTTGAAGAAGCCGAAGGAGCGCATCCTCGAGTACCTGGCGGTGCAGCAGCTGGTGAAGAAGCTCAAGGGCCCCGTGCTGTGCTTCGTGGGACCTCCGGGCGTGGGCAAGACGTCGCTGGCGCGCTCGATTGCACGCGCCACGGGCCGCAAGTTCGTGCGCCTGTCCCTGGGCGGCGTGCGTGACGAGGCGGAGATTCGCGGCCACCGGCGCACGTACATCGGCGCGATGCCGGGCAAGCTCATCCAGTCGCTGAAGAAGGCGGGCAGCAACAACCCGGTCTTCCTGCTCGACGAAATCGACAAGATGTCCACGGACTTCCGAGGCGACCCGAGCGCGGCGCTGCTGGAGGTGCTGGACCCCGAGCAGAACCACAACTTCAACGACCACTACCTGGACCTCGACTACGATTTGTCCAAGGTGATGTTCATCTGCACCGCGAACACGATGCACAACATCCCCGGTCCGCTGCAGGACCGCATGGAGGTGATTCGCATCGCGGGGTACACCGAGCCGGAGAAGCTCTCCATTGCCCGGCGCTACCTCATCCCGAAGGAGCAGGAGGCCAACGGGCTGACGGACGTGAAGGTGGACTTCAGCCACGAGGCGCTGCGGACCATCATCCACCGCTACACGCGCGAGTCCGGCGTTCGTTCGCTCGAGCGTGAGATTGGCGGCGTGTTCCGCAAGATTGCCCGCGACGTGCTGAAGAACGGCAAGCGGGACATCGAGGTGGACCGCAAGACGGCGATGAAGTTCCTGGGCACGCCGCGCTACCGCTACGGCGTGGCGGAGCGCGAGGACCAGGTGGGCATCGTCACGGGTCTGGCGTGGACGGAGCTGGGAGGAGAGATCCTCACCACCGAGGCCACCGTGATGCCGGGCAAGGGCAAGCTCATCATCACCGGCAAGCTGGGCGAGGTGATGCAGGAGTCCGCGCAGGCGGCCATGTCGTACGTGCGCAGCCGGGCGGACCGCTTCGGCATCGACCGCAAGGTGTTCGAGAACTACGACATCCACGTGCACCTGCCCGAGGGCGCGATTCCCAAGGATGGCCCCTCCGCGGGCGTCACCATCTGCACGGCGCTGGTGAGCGCGCTCACGCGCGTCCTCATCCGCCGGGATGTGGCGATGACGGGTGAAATCACGCTGCGTGGGCGGGTGCTGCCCATCGGCGGCCTGAAGGAGAAGACGCTGGCCGCGCACCGCGCGGGCATCAAGACGGTCCTCATCCCGAAGGCGAACAAGAAGGACCTGAAGGACATCCCGCTGAAGATTCGCAAGCAGCTGCGCATCGTCCCGGTGGAGTTCGTGGACGACGTGCTGCGCGAGGCGCTGGTGCTGGAGAAGCCCGAGGAGTTCGGCCGCGGCAAGCCGAGCTCGGATGGGCTCAAGAGCCCCACGGCGGCCGAGGCCCCGTCGGCTCCGGCCTCGGCTCCGGCGTAACGGCTCTGACAGGAGAGGGCTTCGGCCCTCCTTGACGTGCTCGAAGCCAGGACGTCCGTCGACCCACGAGGTCGCCGGGCTCCTGGCTTCTCTCTTTTCCAGCGGGCAGACGGGGCGTCTGGCTTCTGTTGCCGGGCGTCCCTGGCTTCGGGGTACAACGTGGCCCGGTGGCTCCTCGCACTCGACTCGCCTGGTGGTGTCTGTTGCTGGCCTGGGTGACCGGGGCCTGCGGGCCGTGCGGCTTCCAGCCGGAGTCGGGCGTCAAGGTGGTGGTGCCCGCGATGCCCACCACGCTGGATTGGAGCCATTCGGACCCCGAGAGCTGGGCGAACTACCCGGTGATGCTCGCGACGCAGAAGGGGCTGACGTTGCTGGGCGCGGACCACTCGGTGCGACCGGGGCTGGCGGAGCGGTGGGAGCGCTCTCGCGACGAGCAGGGGCGCGAGGTCTATGTCTTCCATCTGCGCGGGGACGTGCGGTGGTCGGATGGTTCTCCGCTCGTGGCGCGGGACTTCGTCGTGGGGTGGCGGCGCGCGCTGCGCGGACGTGAGCGCGGGGAGATGGCGGACCTGGAGGGCGCGTCGGAGGTGCTGGCGCTGCAGGACCGCATGGCGCCCGAGGCGGACATCCGCGCGGCGCTGGAGCGCGTGGGTGTGGAGGCGGTGGATGCGCGGACGCTTCGGGTGACGCTGGCGCATCCGCGCAGCTACTTCCTGGCGCGCATCGCGAACGTCTACATCTTCTATCCGGCGCCCTCGGCGGACCTGGATGGGCGCTCGGATGAGGAGGTCCGTGATTACTTCGACCGGCCTCGTGACGGTCGGCCGCTGGCCTTGGGGCCTTATCGGGTGGAGAGCTGGGACAGGGCGGGGGAGCGGGTGCGGTTGGTCTACAACCCGCGCTCGGCGTTTCCTCCGCCCATGGCTCCGGGCGAGGTGCCGGTTCCGGTCATCACGTTGATGAAGTCGGAGATTGGACCGGCGCTGTATGAGCGGGGCCGGGTGGACTTCGTCTTCGTGGACAGCGCGGCGGCGCTGCGGGTGAAGCGGCCCGAGGACCTGCAGCGTGAGCCGCTGTTGTCGACGTACTACCTGGCGTTCAACACGGAGCGCGCGCCGCTGGACAGGCCGGAGGTCCGGCGTGCGCTGTCACGGGCGTTGGACCGGGAGGCGTTGATGACGGGGTTGCTGCCGGCCGCGCGGCCCTCGCATGTGTTGCTGCCTCCGGAGCTGCCGGGGGCTGCGTCGGCCGAGGAGGCGTTGCGGCTGCCGCACTACGAGCCCGAGCGCGCGAAGGCGGAGCTGGCGTCGGTGGCCGGGTTGGAGCGGCCGTTGAGGCTGGTGTACCGCTCGGGGGACAACTTCGTGCCGGAGGTGGCCATCGCCGAGCGCGTGGCGGCGCAGCTCGCGCGGGTGGGCGTGAAGGTGGAACTGGAGGCGAGGTCCGACTTCACGGCGGAGATTTCGCGGCGCACGGCCAAGGGGCCTCGCGCGTATGACTTGTACCTGCGGCGGCTGGGCGGGGACTACGCGCACCCGAACACGTTCTTCACGCTCTTCGAGCGCTCGGGCAATCACCAGACGGGCTGGGAGACGCAAGGCGGTGGCGAGCCCATGGCGCGCTTCGAGCGGCTGCTGGAGGCCGGGGACGGCGAGGCGGACGAGGCGCGTGCGCGGACGATGTATGTGCAGGCGCAGGAGGTGCTGGTGGGAGAGCAGGCGGTGATTGCACCGCTGTACCACCCGGACCGCTACTTTCGGGCGCGTGACACGCTGCGGGGCCTGGATGTGGACCCGTTCAACTTCCTGGCCCTGCGCACGCTGCGCAGGTCCGCGCCCACTCCGGAGCAGACCGAGGTGGCGCGATGATGGCCGTGCTCCAGAAGCCCGCCCTGTTGCCGCGGAGGTTCGCCTCCGGGCCGGTGCGTCGAGGTGAGGGGCCGGCTCCTTCGCTTGATGGGATGCTGGTGCCTCTTGCGCGGGAGTCCTCGTCGGTGCTCGGCGAGGTGGCGCGATGATGGCCGTGCTCCAGAAGCTCGCGCGGCAGCTCGTGCTGGTGCCCGTGGTCGCGGTGGCCTCGTACTTCCTCATGGCCATGTTGCCGCTCACCACGGAGAGCGATGCGAAGCGGCAGGCGTCTCCGGAGCTGATGGCGTCGTATCGCCGGGACCTCGGCCTCGGTGAGCCGCTTGGCTTCCTGCGTCCCTGGGAGAAGCTGTGGCGCGGTGAGCGACTGGGCACGAGCGCGCAGGGCATCACCGGCGATGAGCTGGCTCGCAAGCTGTCGGGCAGCGTCGGCGTGGGGATGCTCGCGCTTCCCCTGGCCCTGACGTGGGCGCTGGGCTTCGCGCTCGTACGCACCCGTTGGCGAAGAGGGCGGTGGTCCGCCCTGGGTGACGTCGTGCCGGCGCTGGCCTTCGGTACCCCCGTGTTCATCCCCGCGCTGTTGCTCGCGCCCGCGGTGGTCGAGCGCGGGCACATGCTGCCGGAGCTGTGCGCGGCGCTCGTCACGTCCATCTGGCCGGGCATCTTCCTGGGCACGCTGGTGGGGGACTCGCTGGAGACGGAGCTGTCGCGCGACTACGTGCGCACCGCGCTGGGCAAGGGCCTGTCGCAGGGCACGGTGCTGCGCCGTCATGTGCTCCCCAATGTGCTGCCCTCGCTGCTCGATGCCGTGGGGCCCGTGGCCACGGCGCTGCTCGCCGGCTCGTTCGCGGCGGAGCGCGTGCTGGGCCTGCCTTACTTCGGACAGCTCTACGTGCTCGCGGTGCTCAACAAGCAGGTCGCCGTCGTCGTGGTAGCGACCACCACGTTCGCCTCGCTGCTCGTCGTCGTGAGCCTCGCGGTGGAGGTGGCTCGCTACGTCGTGGACCCGCGCTCGCGTGAGGCCCGCGCATGAGCCTCCTGTCGAGGATTCATCCCGCTGCCCACCCGCCAGACCTATGTGGCCACGAGCCCTCGACGCTGTCGGGAGTGCTTCGCGCCGGGGCTCAGGTGTCTTCCGCGGGTTCGCGCCATGAGCCTGCGGGGCGGGATGCGTCTCGTGGCTCGCCCTTCGGCCTCGCCTCACCTCGTGATGTGGAGCGTGTCGGGTGTACGTCGTGCGTCGGTGGCGGGGCGTCTTCGCTCGGGTCGCTCATGAGCCTCCGGTCCGGGGCTCAGCGCACTGCACTCGGTCCAGGCCCTCGCGACGCGTCGGACAGGCTTCGGGCTCCTGGCGACATGCTCCCTCGGAGGGCCCGCGCATGAACCGCATCCCCGCGCGCGCCCGCGTCGGCCTCGTGCTCCTCATCGGGCTCGGTGTCCTCAGTCTCGTCGCCGGGCGTCTGTTCCCGGACGTGCTCGCGAACACGTGTCCTCTGGGCGTGGACCCGACGCGTCCGGACCGCACCGTGTGCGAGCTGGCCTTCGGCGGCCTGTGGGTCTCCCTGGCCGTGGGCCTGTGCGCCGGAGGGCTCTCCACGCTCATCGGCCTCGTCGTCGCCGCGGTGGCGCGGCTTCTCGGCGGCGCGTGGGAGCAGGTCCTCCTGCGCGGCGTGGACGCGGTCTTCGCGCTGCCCGATGTGCTCGTCGTCATGGTGCTCCAGCTCGCCGGCCAGTCGCTCGCGGACGCGGGGCTCGGCGGCGGACTGGGGCCCTTCGGGTTGATGGTGATGTCGCTCGCGCTGGTGGGGTGGGCCGGGCCCGCGCGCATGTTCCGCAACCGGCTGGCCACGCTCGAGGGCCAGGAGTACGTCGCCGCGGCGCGCGCGCTCGGCGGTGGCGGTACGCATGTCCTGCGCGTCCACCTGTGGCCCGCGCTCCGGCCCTTCGCGCTCGCTGTGTTCCTGAGCCGCCTGCCCACCGCCATCCTCACCGAGTCCACCGTCAGCTTCTTCGGCATCGCTCGCATGGAGCCGATGTCCCTGGGCCGCTACCTGGGCACCAGCTACGCGGCCCTCATCTACGAGGGCGGCGCGCGCGTGGTGCTCCCCGCCTGGGCGCTGTTGGTGATGCTGGTGCTCGGCGCGTCGCTCGCCTCCCAGGCGCTCGCGGCGGGCCCTCGCAAGGCCTCCTGAAGAGCAGGCGCCGTGGGCGTGTCCGCTTGGAATTCCCACCGAGGACATGTGGGTTCCCATCACACGGAAACCTTTTGCCCAACCGGTGCCCTCATGTCCCTGCCCACCACTGAAGAGTTGATCCCCGTGCTCGGCCCCGACGCGAAGGAGCGCACCGAGCGCAGTGACGAGCTGAAGGTGGAGCCCGTGCGCAGCGCGGTGCTCGTCGTGGAGGACGACCCGTCCCACCGCGAAATCCTCGTGGAGATGCTGGCCGGCTGGGGCTACGAGCCTTTGCCCGTGGGCAGCGCCGAGGAGGCGGAGTTCGCCGTGCGCAACAAGCGCATGGACGCGGCCATCGTCGACGTGTTCCTCCCCGGCCGCAGCGGCGCCACGCTGATGTCACGGCTCCGTGAGCGCTTCCCCCAGGCGGTGCTCATCGGCGTGAGCGCGATGAGCGACTCCGCCATGGCGCGCAAGTGCAAGGGCCTGGGCGCGGACCTGTTCATCGGCAAGCCGCTCAACCCCGAGCGCCTGTCCGAGGCGCTCCAGTCGAAGCACACCAGCTGGCACTGAGCGAGGGGCGCCCGGCACCCGTCTTCCCAGGACGGTTGCCGGTTGCACCGCTCGCTCGAACGGTTGATGCTCGTCTCGTGAAGAACCTCGCTCCCGGCTTCCTGCTGGCCATGCCTCAGCTCGGGGACCCGAACTTCTACCGCTCGGTCGTCTTGATGATCGAACACGGTGAGTCCGGCTCCATGGGGCTCGTCGTCAACCGGGGCGCGCCCTTGACGCTGGGCGAGCTGGCCCGCGGTCAGAAGCTCGACATCCACGAGGAGCGCTCCACCCACCCCGTGTACCTGGGTGGGCCGGTGGAGCCCCAGCGTGGCTTCGTGCTGCACGACGATGGCGGGGTGCTGGAGAAGCACTCCGTCCTGCCGGGCCTGTTCCTCAGCGTGACGCTGGACGCGCTGGGGCCGCTCCTGGAGCGAAGCGCGCCCCGGCTGCGCTTCTGCCTGGGGTATGCGGGCTGGGGACCCAAGCAGTTGGAGAGCGAAATCGCCGCCGGCTCGTGGCTCTTCACGGAGGCCTCGAGCGAGGCGGTGCTGGGCCTGGAGCCCGGCAAGTTGTGGGAGACCACGTTGCGTGGCATGGGCGTGGACCCGGCCATGCTGGTGATGGGAAGGGGAATGAACTGATGCTCGACGCAGAATTCGTCCGCAGCCGCATCCTGGAGGCCCTGCCGGGCTCCGAGGTGGAGGTGCATGACACCACCGGGACGGGGGACCACTTCGAGGCCCGCGTCGTCAGCCCGGACTTCGCTGGCAAGATGATGGTGCAGCAGCACCAGCTCGTGTATGCGCCGCTCCAGCAGTGGCTCAAGTCGGGCGAGCTGCACGCGCTCGCGCTCAAGACCTATTCACCCGAGCAGTGGAAGAAGCTCGGGAACCGCTAAGGAGACACCCCCATGAACCCCGACCTCAAGGCCCGGTTCGACCAGATTACCCAGTCGCACCCCATCGTCCTCTTCATGAAGGGCAACGCCCTGTTCCCCCAGTGCGGCTTCTCCGCGCGGGCGCTGCAGCTGCTGCAGCCCCACGGTGAGGTCTTCACGGTGGACGTGCTGGCGGATCCCGAGGTGCGCCAGGGCATCAAGGACTACACGAACTGGCCCACCATTCCGCAGATCTTCATCAAGGGGCAGTTCGTCGGCGGCGTCGACATCCTGACGGGCCTGGCCGAGAGCGGCGAGCTGGCGGACCTGGTCGCGGGCAAGTCCCCGGCCTGAGCCGGGGCTCGGGGGGGAGGGGAGACCCGCTCCCCTCGAAGCGGCTAGAATGGGCGGCCGCTACCGCGAGGAAACACCGTGGTCACCGCTACTCCGCCCAACACCTCCCAGAAGAACGAAGAGACCTCCGAGCCATCGGGTGCCCCGACGCCGGAGGCCGTCGTCCCCGCCAACGTCGTCGTGACGGAGGCCGCCCCGGGTGTCGTCGTGCCCGTCGCGGCGGACCCCGATGACCTGGTGGCCACGGCGAAGACGCCCACGCTGATGGAGAAGGTGCAGGCGTTCCGCGCGCGGCACGAGAAGTGGGAGATGGCCGCGTTCTTCTTCGGCGGCTTCCTCTACGACATCGTCTCGCTCAGCCGCATCGACGACACGCTGACGCTCGTGCAGAGCTTCGGGTACCTGGTCATCCTGGCCACGCTGCTCCTGCTCGAGCAGCGCTACCCGGAGGGCACGGAGCCGCCGAAGCTGTTGGAGAAGGTGTGGCGCTGGCGCGAGGACGCCATCCACTTCTTCTTCGGCAGCCTGCTCAGCGTCTTCATGCTGCTCTTGTTCAAGAGCACGTCGGGCTTCACGCCCTACCTCTTCGTCGTCGGCATGTTCGCGCTGCTGGTGGCCAATGAGCTGCCGCTGTTCCGCAGGATGGGGCCGGTGGTGCGCGTCTCGCTGCTGAGCCTGTGCGTGACGATGTACTTCGCGTGCCTGTTGCCCGTGCTCATCGGGCGCATCGGCTTCTGGGTGTTCCTGCTGGCGGTGACGCTGGGCTGCGCGAGCATGTACGGGCTGATGCGGTTGATGGCGCGCTGGCGTCCGGACATGCAGTACCTGGTGCGCAACGTGGCGGTGCCGGGCTTCGGGGTGCAGGCGGCGCTGCTGGCCTGCTACCTGATGGGCATCATCCCGCCCATCCCGCTGGCGGTGCAGTACTCGGGCATCTTCCACGACGTGAAGCGCGTCAGCCCGGGCGTGTACCAGCTGACCTCGGTGGATGACTCGGTCTGGTACAAGCCGTGGACGTGGTTCGGGCCGGACTTCGTCATCCGCCCCGGCGACAAGCCGTATTACTTCTTCCGCATCTTCGCGCCGAAGAACTTCGCGCCCTACAAGGTGCGGGTGCGCTGGTACTACGACCACCCGGAGAAGGGGTGGACGACGAACGGCAGCGGCTTCGTCGCCAACGTCAGCAGCAACGGGACGGATGGCGGCTATCGCTACTACGCGACGACCTCCAACCTGAAGCCCGGCAACTGGCGGGTGGTGCTGGAGACGGAGGACGGGCACGAAATCAATCGCCTGTCCTTCTCCGCGGGGGCGGACACCCGCACGGACCCGCGTGAGCTGGAGGTGAAGTACTCCACGCTCAAGGAGGTCCTCCCGCTGTCCACCGAGGAGTGGGAGAAGACGCGGAAGACGCCGGCCGCGCCCTCGGGTGGGGCGCGGCCCGGGACGGCGCCGGCTCCGGCCGACGAGGCTCCGCCTCAGGTGGCTCCCGCTCCGACGCCTTGAGGCGTGTGTCCGGGGGCCTCGCTCGCGGCGAGGCGCCGATGCGCTCGGCGAAGGGGGACGGGTCCCTGGGTGGACCCGTCACGTCGCTTCGTGTCCGACCCCTTCGCGGGGGGCTGCCTACATACCTGACATATCGCTGTCACGCCCGGCCGTCATGGTGCGTCCCACGCAGCCGTCGAGCTGTCCCGGACTCGCGAGGACCCACGCCCCATGATTCCCATCCCCCTGATGTTCCTGCCGTTTCCCTTCGTGCCCGCCGACGAGCAACGCGCGAAGGAGGGGGCGCCGAAGGGGGAGGGTGTGCGTCCCCGCCTGGTGGCTGTTCCTCGCAGCGGACAGGAGGAGTCCGTGCCATCGCGTAGCAGGTCTCCCGCTGGCTCGAACGTTTCGGGGCCTCGTGGTTCCATGGAGGAGGCGGTGCCTTCTCGACGCAAGTCGCGGTCTGCCGCGCGGGCCTCTGCGCCGCGTGCTGCCGTGGAGGACGCCGTGCCTTCTCGACGCAAGCAGTCCTCTCCGAGCGTTTCGACGCCTCGTGGTGCCGTGAAGGATTCGTCGCCGCGCAAGCGCTCTTCCTCCTCGACGCGGGGCGACGCGAAGTCGGCGCTGGCCCCCGTGCTGACGACGCGGGAGCTGAACCGGGCGCTGCTCGCGCGCCAGTTCCTGCTGCGACGGACCCGTGAGTCCGTGCCCCATGTTCTCGAGCACCTGGTGGGGCTCCAGGCCCAGGCCGGCAACGCGCCCTATCTGGGCCTGTGGACGCGGATGGAGGACTTCCAGCTCGAGGACCTCACCCGGCGCTACGAGCAACGAGAGGTGGTGCGGGCGACGCTGCTGCGCTCCACGCAGCACCTGGTCACCGCGCGGGACTACCAGTCGCTGCGCCCCGCGCTCCAGCCCGTGTTGGACCGGATGTTCAGCCACAGCGCGTATCCGCGAGAGCTCACCGGGCTGGACATGGACGAGCTGCTCGCCGAGGGACGTCGACTCCTTTCGCGTGGACCCCTGAGCTCGGTCGAGCTGGGGCGGCGTCTCCAGGCTCGCTGGCCGGAGCGGGATGCGCAGTCGCTGGCGTTCGTGGTGCGTGTCGCCGAGTCGCTCGTCACGGTGCCTCCGTTCGGCACCTGGGGCGTGGGCGGCGAGGTGACGTTCACTCCGTCGGCGTCGTGGCTCGGTGCACCCCTGGAGCCCGCGCTCGCGCTGGAGTCACTGGTGCGGCGCTACCTGGGCGCCTTCGGTCCCGCCAGCGTGAAGGACATGCAGCACTGGTCCGGCTTCGTGCGACTGGGCGAGGTCTTCGAGCGCATGCGCACCGAGCTGCGCGTGTTCCGCGATGAGCAGGGCGTCGAGCTGTTCGACCTTCCCGACGCGCCCCGCCCCGGCGGTGACACGCAGGTGCCCGTGCGCTTCGTGCCCGAGTTCGACAACCTGCTGCTGTCCCACTCGGACCGCGCGCGCATCATCTCCGAGCCGCATCGCAAGCGCGTCTTCACCGTCAACGGCATCATCCGTCCAACGGTGCTCGTGGACGGCTTCGTGCGCGGCATGTGGAAGCTGAAGTGGGAGAAGACGCGCGTCACGCTGCACGTCTCGCCCTTCGCCCGACTGACTCGCGAGGACCGCGAGGCGCTCACGGAGGAGGGGCTGCGCCTGCTCTCCTTCGCGGCGGCGGAGGCCTCGGACCACGACGTGCGCTTCGGTCCGGTGTCATGACCACCTGGCGCACTGCTTCGTAAGCGGGCTCGCGGAGACCTGACTGCGTGACCCGGGCTCTCCACGCTTGTTGACGCGAACCCTCGGTGGCGAGGGCCCGCGGTGGCTTGGCTCCCTCGTGCGTTTCGGCGCTCGAGGGGCCGGCGGTGGCGCGGCTCGCTCGTAGGCCTCAACGCTCGCGGCGCCTGTCTCCCGGCCCTCACCTGGTTCGTGGCGGGGCCGGGACGTGACGCGGGACTACTTGCGCTTGCCGGCCTTCGCCTTCTTCGCGGCGGGGGCCTTCGCCTTCTTCGCGGCGGCCTTCTTGCCCTTGGGGGCGGCGGACGCCTTGTCGGCGCTCCACACGCCGCTCATCCACGCCTCGATGTCCTTCACCGTGCGCGGGATGTTGCCGGACAGCACCTTGCAGCCGCGCGCGGTGACGACGATGTCGTCCTCGATGCGCACGCCGATGCCGCGGTAGCGCGCTGGCACCGTGAGGTCGTCCTTCTGGAAGTACAGGCCCGGCTCCACCGTGAGCACCATGCCCGCCTGCAGCTTCCCGTACTTGTAGGCCTCCTGCCGCGCCTGCGCGCAGTCATGCACGTCCAGCCCCAGCATGTGGCTGACGTTGTGCAACGAGTAGCGCTTGTAGAACTGGTGCTCGTCCTTGAGCGCCTCCGCGGCGTCCTCGAGGATGCCCAGCTTCTCCAGGCCCTCGGCCAGGACGCGCATGGCGGCGCGGTTGGGCTCCATGAAGTCGTTGCCCGGCTTCACCGCCGCGAACGCGGCCTCCTGCGACGCGTACACCAGCTCGTAGATGGCCTTCTGCTCCGGCGAGAAGCGGCCGTTGATCGGCAGCGTGCGCGTGATGTCCGCCGTGTAGAGCGTGTGGCCCTCGACGCCCGCGTCCAGCAGGAGCAGGTCGCCGGGGACGAGCGGACCGTCGTTGCGGTTCCAGTGCAGCACGCACGCGTGAGAGCCGCTGGCGACGATGCTGTTGTAGCCCGTGTCGTTGCCCTCCACCCGCGCGCGCAGGTTGAAGATGCCCTCCACGTAGCGCTCCGTCTTCGCCACCTTCAGGCTGCGGATGACGTCCTCGAAGCCGCGCTGCGTGGCGTCGATGGAGATCTGCAGCTCGCGCAGCTCCTGCGCGTCCTTGATGAGCCGCATCTCCGACAGGAACGTGGCCAGCGCCTTGTCTCGCTCGCCGCCCTCCGCCACCTCCGCGTCCACCTTGGCCGAGTGTCCGCGCAGCACGCGCGTGGTCTTCGCCGAGCCCTTCAGGCCCTTGAGGTACGCGTTCAGCGTGTCGAGCCCGCGCGCCTCGTCGACATCATGGCGCGCGCGGCTCTCCGGCACGCCCAGGCGCGGGCCCACCCACAGCTCGCCCTTCACCCGGTCCGTGAAGAACGTCGCGTCCGAGCGGCCCGGGTTGGGCTCCACGAAGAGGATGTCCGTGTGGCCGCCGCCGTCCTTCGGCTCCAGCACCAGGACGCAGTCCGCCTCCATGTTGCCGGTGAGGTAGTAGAAGTCCGTGCCCGGGCGGAAGCGGTAGTACGTGTCGTTCGCGCGCACCTTCTCGTGGCCGGTGGGGATGACAAGCGTCTCGCCAGGGAACGCCCGCGACAGCGCCTTGCGACGGGCCTTGAAGGACTCCGCGTACTTGAGCTTCGGCGGCAGCTTCCCCGACGCGGGCTTCCACTTCTCGAGCATGAAGTCGAGCAGCGCCTGGGGCGGCAGCGAGTCGTGGCTCGCGGGCTTCGCCGCTGGAGCCTGCGGCTCCGACGTGACGAGGGACTGCTGCTCACCGACCGCGGGCTGCGTGCTGTCGGAAGCGACCGAGGACGAAGGGATGGACGTGGCCATGGCCGATAACTCTCGGCCAGCGGCCCACCCCCTTCAAGTGCCACCTGCATCGTGACGCGGAGCAGTGTCTTCCCCGAGAAGGGCTACTTGCCCGACGAGCACGGGAACCGCCGTCTCCACCCGGAGGATGCGCGGCCCGAGCGAGAACGGCCGGAAGCCGTGGGATTCCAACAATTGGGCCTCGAACGACACCCAACCTCCGTCGGGGCCGATGGCGAGCACGGAGCGTTGGCCAGGAGCCGCGGCCACCTGACGCAGGGGCCTCGTCGCCGGAGGGTGGGGGAGCAGGCGGACGGCGCCGGTGGGGAAGACGCTGTCGAGCTCGTCCTCGACGAAGGGGCGAAAGCGCTCGCGGACCAGGACCTCGGGCAGGCGGGTGTCGCGTGCCTGCTCCAGGCCTTGAAGGAGCAAGTCCCTCACGAACGCGCCGTCGAGCACCTTGGAGTCGAAGTAGCTCTTCTCCACGCGGGCGGCGTTGACCAGGACGATGCGGTCCACGCCCAGCGAGGCCACGGCCGGGAGGACCTTCTTGAGGGCCTTGGGGCGGGGGATGGCGAGCAGCAGGTCGATGCCCGCAC
>NZ_SRLW01000084.1:0-34077 GCF_006518215.1 Myxococcus sp. AB025B | reverse complement strand
TGCCATGGCGGTGATGGTGGTGCGGCCCGGCATGGAGGCCTACGTGAACGCGGGGTGGGGCGGGCAGCCGGGAGAGGGCGGTGCTTGGGGCGCTGTCATGGGAGGCGGGGTGGACTCCCTCTCCGAGAGGTTCAACCTGCGCCTTAGGCTGGAGGCGAGGCGCCAGCATGGTGGCTTCCGGCAAGGTTTCTTCGGCGCGGACTACGAACTGGCGCGCTTCCAGGCGTCGGGCCCTGATGGCGTGCCGCTCGCGGATGCTCACTTTCCGGACGGCTACTCCGCGTTCGTGGAAGCCCTCGTGGAGTGGGATGCAGTCAGTTACGGAGGGCCCTACAAGCACCTGAGCCTCTCGGTGGGCGCGGAAGCCTTCTCGTGGGGGCGCGTCGACGTGGACGGTCGCGTGGCGGTGCAGCTCTTCGAGCGCGCCTTGGAAGTCGCGTTGAAGGGGCTCGGGGTTGGAGCTGGGAAGCCCGGGGCTCGCTACCTGGGCGCGGCGGAGGTCCGCTGGAGGTTCCTCGGCGGGAAGCTCTACGCGATGGGGACGGCCGGCACGCTGCTGTTCCCCACGGCGGAAGGGACGCTGCGGCCGGGTGCCTTCGCCTCGGTGGGTTTGGGGGTGGACAATGCGCGCTGACGCCCTGTTCCTGGTCGCGGTGCTTGCCACGGGATGCGCGTCGGTGCCGCATGCTCCCGGGCGTGGTGGAACGCTGAGCTACACGCCTCGCGGGACGACCTCTCCCGAGCGGGTGGACGTGCTGAGTGACGAAGGTCCTCATGCCTCCGGCTCCCCTCCGTACTCCCTCGCGGGCTCTGGGGCTGGGCAGCGCCTCTTCCGTCATGTCGGGCCACGAGGTGAGGCAACGAAGGCAGCACCTGGCACCGCATCTGGAGCTGTCGGAGGCAGAGGCCCGCAAGCCGCCTCGGCGCGGCAAGCCTTCCTTGACTCCCTCGACGAGGTGAAGGACTTGCTGAAGGAGTCCGAAGCCATGTTCTCCAAACTCGCGAAGAGCGCTCCCGTGTTCAGTGGCAGGGCTCTCAGTGGGGGAGCGTTCACGCGCTATCTCGACCACGGCACCAATGAAGTGGCGTGGATTCGCGGCGCCCTCGGAAGCTCGACGATGCTGGCGGGGGGCGTGTCGGAGGTCGGGGACTCGGAGATGGAGTTGGCCCTCCTTCGCATGGCGGGCCCACGGCTCCAGTCCGCGATGTTCGGTGCCCTGCTGTTCGCGACCTGGGTGGACTTCCTCCAGCTCTCCGACGTCCTGCTGCGCGAGTGCCCGATGTGCGGCGACGAGAAGCTGTTCGTGGACCTCCGCCGCGTTCAGGGCTTGATGGAGCCCACGCTCGCGGACCTCGCCTCTCGCGACCCCGCGCGAGTGGAGGCGGCGGCACTCGCGATGCCCGAGCTGATGGGGAAGCTGACCCATGAGTTCGACGTGATTCAGCGAGACGCGCGCCTGGCCATGGAGCAGGGCGGCAAGGTCATGGTCGCGGTGCAGGTGATGGAGATGCTGGCCCTGATTTCCACGCTGAAGATGTCACTCCCCAGGCCGCCACCCTCCTCGCCCGCGATGCTCGGCGTGGGGCTCGTGATGAGCTCGGGCGGCGTCATGGCGGGCTCGCGACTGGTCGTCTCCGCCGAGTGGGTGGAGATGATGCGGAGGCTGGTGCAGGCGGGTGTCATCTCTCTTCCCGTCGTGAGCGCGGCGGTCCGTATTCACGGTGGGCAGGTGATGATGGCCCAGGCGAACCAGGACTTGCCCAAGGGCGTGAAGGACGCGCTGGGGGACAGTCCGGAGGTGCGCGGTATGCGGGTGACGGGTAGAGCTGGGGCGGGCATGTCCGAGGCCCCAAGGCACCATGTCATGCCGAAGGAGCACCGCGAGTGGTTCGAGCAGCGCGGCTTCAAGGGGGACATGGACATCGACCAGTTCTGCGTCCGCCTGGAGCAGGCCCATCACGAGGCGATTCACGGAGGGGGGAACTGGAGGCTGGGACGCACATGGCCCGGGGAGTGGAACCGGATGATCATGAAGGTGCTGCGGGAGGCTGAAGCAGAAAACGGCCAGAGGTTGACGCGGAACGAGATCTTGAGGCTCATCGCGGGATACTTGAAGGAGTACGACATCCCGATGAAGTTCATGAAGGGGACGAGCCGATGACCGACGGGCGTTCGTGGCAGGGGAACTGGAAGGCCCGTCTGTATGAGCGCGTCCGAGCGCGCGGCTACGATTCGCTGACCGCATTTGCCGAGGCACGCCCGACTGCTTCGCTCGCGGCACTGGCCGAGGAACTGGGGCCTGACGATGTTGCCGGAGTGCAGGTGTTCAGCGGGCTCGTAGCTGAAGCGGAGCGAAGCCATCAGGTCACTCGTTTGGTGCGTGGGCAGTTCGTGCGCGAACTGCATGCGAGCCTTCCTGCTGGGTGGCCCTCTGTACGGGATGACACAAACCGATTCGATGTTGCCCAAGCCCTCGCTCGCTGGAGTAGCTACACCCCGGAGACGCATGAGGCGCGCGTGAAGCACGCCAGAGCTGCGCTTCGCACAAATCCGCCGCCGCCCGGTTGGCGTCCGATGGGCCCCGACGATGAGCTGCTCCGCATTCTCCTACCCGACGACGAAGCCTGAGCCGGAGATGGTGGCCCCGCCAGTGGGTGAGGCGGGGCACCACGTTGTAGCGCCGCCACGAGTCAATCTGGACGTCATGCAGAGGAGAAGGCGATGAGCGACGGAGCAGCTTGGCAGGGCAACATCAAGGCTCGCCTGTACGAATGGGTCCGCGAGCGAGGCTACGACTCACTGACCGCATTTGCTGAGTCGCGCCCTGCCGTTCCGCTGTACGTCTTGGCCGACGAAATGGGCAACGACGTTGCTGCCGTGCAGATCCTAAGTGGCTTGATTACGAGGCGGAGCACCGCAATCAGGTCACGCGCTTGGTTCGTGACGTCCTCGTGCGCGAGTTGGCCGAGAGATTCCCGAATGGCTGGCCGGACGTGCTGGACGACGCATCCCGTGTCGAAGTGGCGATGGGACTCGGGTCGTGGTTCGCCTACACCCCCCTAACCCACAGGGAGCGGGTTGACCGGGCAGGGAGTGCGCTTCTCGCCAATCCCCCGCCTATCGGCTGGTGCCCGCTCGGACCCGAAGACGAACTTCTCCGGGCGCTCCTACCGGACAACGAAGCCTGAGCGAAGTGGGTAGCCCCTCGTGGCCGGAAGCGGCGGGAACTGGCGGCGAGGGGCGCGTTCGACTAATGCTGCGGGGAATCAGGTGGGGGGAACGCTCGTGAACCTGCAAACCGAGTTCGCCGCGGCGGTTCGACGTCAAGACATCCACTTCGCCGTCCGCAGCCTGCTGGAGCCCGTCATCCAGCCGCAGTTGGCCACGTTGGATTCACGGCTGCTCGCGTCCCTGCTGGAGCTCTACTGCCAGCCGCTGCTCGTCGACATCGCGGACCGCAATGGCCTGCGCGTCGTCGATGCACCTCACGAGATGTATCCCCACTTCACGCTGCTGAAGGACGACTCGGACCGGGCCAAGGTCGCCGTCGACATCGAGGTGCGCTGGTCCACCGGGATGTCCGGGGGCGTGGTGATTCGCGAGTCGCTGGTACAGAGCCGCTTCCCGCTCGACCAGTACGCGGCGCACTGGGTGGTCTGCTTCTCGTTGGACGTGCGCGCCCCAACCGAGCGCATCGAGTGGCGCGTCGAGAAGCGCCAGCCCGGCGAGCGCTCCTCCCTGAATGGCTGGCACCCGGAAGCGCCGCCCGCGCCGGAGCTGGCGCCCCGACTCCGGTAGCTACGGCGCGGACCTGGGCGTCGTCGCCGCCCCACTGGCCGCTGGCGTGGGAGCCTGGGGCTTCGCGGGCTCGGCGGCCGGCGCCTCTGGCTCATGTCCTCGCAGCGCGATGGCGGGCAGCGACACAGTCAGCGCCCCCACGTCCAGGAAGCCGTGGAACCCCTCTGAGTGCACCTTGGGGAGCATCCGGATACCCACGGGCGTCTGGGGACGAATCTCCACCACCGGGCCTGGGGTAATGCCCATCACGTTGCACGTGATGTCCCCGTTCAGCTCCACGTCACAACCCCAGCGGCGGCCCTGCGCGTAGCCCACCTCCAGCACCTTCACGTCCGGGTGCTTCTCCACCACGTGCCGCGACAGGGGCACGAAGTCATCGTTCCAGTCCGCGTCCCCGAGCCGCGTGTGCGCATTGCCCGCCAGCACCAGGAACACGTCCTGGGGCCGCGCGGCGCGAGGCTTCAACACCTTGCCCGCCATGTGCGCGTCACGCGCCTTCCCCTGGCTCATGTCCGTGTCCATCGCGACCACGGAAATCGCACGGCCCTGCGCCTTCAGCGCCCGCGCCCGGTCCAGCAAGTCCATCATCGCGCGGCTGCCTCGGCCGTCCTGCTGCACCTTGCGCCAGAAGTGGCCCCCGAGCAGCGCGTCCTGGTCCGCCGGCTTGCCCGCGCTCGCCAGGTACGCATCGATACGCGCCTGCTCCTTGTCGGGCACGGTGAGCGCGAGCGTGACGGCATGGCCCGCCTGCGAGGCCTCGCACATCAAATCTCCCACGCTCGCCGGCACCTCCCGCGTGCCCAACTGCTCACCGATGAGCACCGTGAGCCCCGCCTTCAGCAGCGGCTGGAACCCAGGGACCTTGCGCTCACAGGGCTCCTGCACCGGCTCCTTCCATCGCCGCAGATAGAAGGTCGGATCCCGCGCGAACGAGTCGTCCCGCGACAGCTTCAGCGAGCCGGTGAGCGTCTCCAGCGAGGGGCGCGACTCCAGAATCAGGGTGAGCTGCCGCTCCAGCTCCAAGTCCCGCGTCCCCTGCGTGGCGCCGTCCAGCTCCACCCACGCCGCGGTGTCCCGCTCGCGCTGCGCCAGCTCCACCGGCGCGCCCCGGGCGCGGAACTCGTCCTCGAAGCGCTTCATGCCCACGAAGCGGTTGTGGATGGCGCCGCTCGCCTCGGGCTTGATCTCGACGTCGTTGCTGAAGGCGACGCGCTTCATCCGGAAGATGCGGATGATGCACTCGCGCTCGGAGAGGGACTCGCTGGACACCAGGTAGCGCGTGTGGTCGCCGTCGCTCTGGTAGCCCCAGGACTTCGTGCCGATCTGCGCCGCACGCCACTCGGTCAGCAGCAGCCGGGGGTCCTCCATGGGCTGGAGCACCCAACCTTCGTTCTTCAGGAGCTTCGCGGCCTCGGCGAGCGCCCGCTCCGGCGGCATCAGGAAGATGTGCTCGTACTTCGGCTGCTCCGGCTCCACGGGCGGCGGGGCGGGCTGGGTGGCCTCGGCCTGCTCGGGGGGACGGACGTTCCTCGCACAACCCGCGAGCAGCAACACCAGACCAGCCAGGGCTCGGTGCATCGATGGCCTCCCTTGTCGCGTCGGAGAACTCAGTGGCGGGGCTGGAACGCTCGGGGTCGAAAAGGATATCGGGGAGCCGCAAGCCCCCAGGACGACGCACCACGTCGAGCACGCCCGCTCCCTGGCTGGAGGGCCCGGGGGGACGCAGGCCCCGTCGACCGTCATCGCGGCGAGCAGGCGTCCTCCAGGGGCGTTATCCAGGCGCCCTACCTTCAGAGCAGGAGGAAGCGTTCCATGAGCGGCACCTCGTCACGACCTGTCGAAAAGAGCGGCGTCTTCAAGCTGGGCGGAGTGCTGCCCATCCATCGCCTGGGCTATGGCGCCATGCAGCTGACCGGCCCCGGCATCTGGGGCCCGCCGAAGGACCGGGCGGAGGCGGTGCGCGTGCTGCGCCGCGCGGTGGAGCTGGGGGTGGACTTCATCGACACCGCCGACTCCTACGGCCCCTATGTCAGCGAGGAGCTCATCGCCGAGGCCCTGCACCCGTACGCGAAGGGGCTGGTCATCGCGACCAAGGCGGGCCTGGTGCGCACCGGCCCCAATCAGTGGCACCCGGTGGGCGCGCCCAAGTACCTCCGCCAGGAGGTGGAGATGTCCCTGCGCCGCCTGAAGCTGGAGCGCATCGACCTGTTCCAGCTGCACCGCATCGACCCGAGGGTCCCCGTCGAGGAGTCGCTGGGCGAGCTCAAGGCGCTCCAGAAGGAGGGCAAGCTCGGCCACATCGGCCTGTCGGAGGTCTCCGTCGAGGACATCCAGCGCGCGCGCAAGGTGGTGGACGTGGTGTCGGTGCAGAACCGCTACAACCTCACGGACCGCGTGCACGAGCAGGTGCTGGCGTACTGCGAGCAGGAGCAGCTGGGCTTCATCCCCTGGTTCCCGCTGGCCACCGGCGGGCTGGCGAAGCCGGGCGGCGCGCTCGACGCGGCGGCGCGCAAGCACCAGGCGAGCCCCGCGCAGATTGCCCTCGCGTGGCTCTTGGCCCGCTCGCCGGTGATGCTGCCCATCCCGGGCACCTCCTCGGTGAAGCACCTGGAGGAGAACCTCGCGGGCGCCGAGCTCTCACTGAGCAAGGACGAGCTGGCCGCGGTGGACGCCCAGGCCTCGGGCCGCTGAAGACGACGGCGCCCCGGCGGGCCGGCCCAGGTGCTCGGGCTGGCCTCCGGGGCGCCATCACTCCGCTTCAGGACTCAGGGGTTGGTCCAGATGCCCCAGTTCAGGAAGAAGTTCCGGATGGAGTTGCGCAGGCTGGTGGTCTGCGGCGTGCCCTGCGACGTGCCGTAGGTCCACACGGCGGCGTGGCCATAGGGCCCGTTCGGGCAGGAGGACTGGCCGTGGATGGCGATGGAGTGGCCATTCGAGATGGACGCCGACGCGAAGTAGGGGAAGTTCGGGGAGTAGGCATACACGTAGCCGTAGGAGTCCACGCGGCCGATGGTGCCGACGTTGGAGAACAGGGACACGCCACTGAGCTGGTTGAAGAACCCGCCGTTGCTGGCGCTCGTGTTCAACAGATACGTGCCGTCCACGCGATAGGAGCCCTGCTCGTACGCGGTGGCCGCGCCGGGGCTGGTATAGGCCGCGAAGGTGGAGCCGCTGATGCGGCCCTGGTGGTCGAAGCGCACCCGGCAGGTCGAGGTGCACGCGGCGATGCTCAGGCGGGGAACGAGGATGGGCAAGCGCGGGCCCCCCGGCCAGTGGCGAGGAGCGCTACAGCCGCGTGAAGGTTTGATTGGCAAACGGGTGGTGAGGTCTGACTCATCCCGCGGTACGGCGTTGGATGAGCAGTCATTGCCCCGGGCCCGCGGTGAGGCGCGGGCCCGGGTGCGACAGGCTCAAGGCGCGCCGAACGCCTGGGTCCAGTAGTGCTTGTAGGTGCTGGAGGGCGCGTTGTAGTAGCCGACGCCGATGTGCACGAGCTGCGCGTTCATGATGTTCACGCAGTGGCCGCTGCTGGCCATCCAGCCGTTCACCACGGCCGTGGGCGTGGCGTAGCCCGCCGCGACGTTCTCCGCGGCGCGCCGGTAGGAGTAGCCCGCCGCCGTCATGCGCTGCCAGGGCGTGGAGCCGTCCGAGCCGGTGTGGCTCATGAAGTTGTTGACGCCCATGTCCTTGGAGTGGCGCCGCGCCGCGCACCGCAGCTGGTCGTTCATGGTGAGCGCGGGCGCCGGGGGATAGGCCGTGCCGCCGCAGGTCGCCCCGGCCGCGCGCCTCTGGTTGACGAGCACGAGGACCTGCTCCTCGAACGCGGCCCAGGTCGGGTCCCACGTCGCCACGTCGCTACAGATGGCGCTGGCGGTGACGGAGCCGGTGCCGGAGGGCGCGCCTCCCGTCTCCACGTGCATGGGAGGAATCAGGGTGCCTTCCTCCGGGGCGCCACCGGGGCCACCCGCGGACGGCGTCTCGGGCCCACCACAGCCGCCCATCAGCGCGGCGCCCATCAGGAACAGGGGGACGGAGCTCCATCGCATCGCGAATCCTTTCGAGTCAGAGGTGTGGCCATCTCCGGACGAGATGGTCTCCTCATCCTGGCGAGGACCGATGGGATGTCGAGAGGGAACCCTGCGCCCGGCTGCTCGGGCGAGGGGCCATGCGCTCAATGCGATGCAAATCTTACCAGGACATCGTGGCGCTCCTGGCCTCATTCCTCACACGGGGCTTGTCTTCCTTTGCCGGCCGGAATGTTCCATCACCCCTGTCCGCGTCACTTCGTGGGAATGAAGCGCGCTACCGGGGCCCCTCGCGGAAGATGGCGCCGGCCAGGGTGGCCACGCTCGTCACGGCCGCGAAGGCGACGAGGGCGGCGGAGACGAGCGCGAAGAGGGTGGGCAGGCCCGCGCCGAAGTGGGAGACGGCGAGCCAGCCCAGGCCCGCGGCGATGAGCATGCGCGCGGTGCCTCCGACGACGGGCCAGAAGACCCGCGCCACGCCCTGGGAGGCGAACCCGAGCACGAAGCCCAGGCCCAGCAGGCCATAGAACGGCGCGACGATGCGCAGGTACAGCGCCCCGGGCGCGAGCACCGCAGGGTCCTGGCTGAACAGGTGCAGCCAGAGGCCGGGCGCCACCGCCACGACGAGTCCGATGGCCGACGTCACCCCGAAGCCCAGCCAGGCGCCCACCCACGCGGTGCGCCGCGCCCGCTCCAGCTGCCCCGCGCCCGCGTTGGTGCCCACCATCGTCAGCACCGCTGTCCCCAGCCCGAACAGCAGCGGCACCAGCAGGTAGTCCAACCGGGACGCGATGCCGTAGCCGGCGAGCGCCTCGACGCCGAACAGGCCCACCGCGCCGGTGACGACGATGACCGTCAGGTTCGGCTGCACCGCGCTGAACGCCGTGGGCAGCCCCACGCGCAGGATGTCGCGGACCAGCCGCCCCTCCAGGCGCGCGGGCGAGAGCCGCAGCGAGGTGCGCCCCGATGCCAGGTGCTTGAGGAGCCAGAGCGCGGCGCCCAGGTAGAACAGGTCCATGGCCAGCCCCGCGCCCGCGATGCCCAGCGCCGGCAGCGGCCCCACGCCGAAGATGAGCGCCGGGGAGATGACGACGAGGACCCCCGCGCCCGCCAGCGTCACCTTCGCCGGCAGCTTCACGTTGCCCGCGCCTCGCAGCGCCGCCGCCAATAGGTTCACCACCCAGAACGGGATGGCCCCCAGGAACAGGTAGTTCGAGTACTCCACCGCCGCGTCCAGCGCCCCCGCCTCGCCGCCCAGCGCGCGGTAGAGCGCGGGGCCTCCCAGCCACGCGAGCAGCGTGGAGACGAGCCCCAGGCCCACGCCCATCACCACCGCGTGCCACACCAGCGCGTCCGCGTCCTGGCTGCGGTGCGCGCCCACCGCCCGCGCCACCGCGGAGGCCACCCCGCTGCCGATGCCCCCGTTGGACATCATCGTCATCAACATGAAGATGGGGAACACCAGCGACACGCCCGCCAGCGCGTCGGTGCCCAGGAAGCTCACGTACCAGGTCTCCGCCACGCCGACGAAGGACTGCGCCACCAGCACCACCGTGGTGGGCACCGCCAGCTTCAAGAGCGTGGGGAGGATGGGCCCGTGCAGCAGCGCCTGCCGGATGTCCGCGCCCGCGGCGCCCGCCCTCTGCTCGCCGCTGGCCTCGGCCTCCGAGGCGAGTGCGCTCTTCACCTGCATGGTTCCTGCTCCCGCGTGACGTATGATGAGCGTAATATGGTGTCGCGCGGGAGACACCGGAAAAAACCGGTGGGGCCTCAGGTGAGCAGGAAGCTGTCGTCGGGCCGTGTGGGTGGAGGGAGGGGCTCGCCGGCCAGCTCCAGCACGGCGCGCTCGATGTTCCGCGTCAGGGCGTCGAGCGGCAAGTCGTTGGGCTCGGTGCCGAAGGGGTCCTCCAGCTCGGAGGTCACCATGTCGAGCGCGATGAACGTGTACGTGACGAAGACGGAGACCAGGGGCGTGGACCAGCCCAGGCTGCCGGCCAGGGCGAAGGGCAGCAGCAGGCTGTAGATGTAGACGGTGCGGTGGAGCATCACGCTGTAGACGTAGGGGATGGGGGTGCTGGCGATGCGCTCGCAGCCGCCGAGCACCTCCGAGAAGCGGTCCAGGTTGGCCTCGAGCGGGGCGACGAGCAGCTCGCCCAGCCGTCCCTCCCGCCGCATCCGGGCCACCCAGTCCGCCAGCGCCAGGATGACGCGGGGGGCGCGCTGGCCGGCCTGCTCCACGCGCTCGCGCACGCCCGGGGGCAGGGCGTCGAGCGCCACGGGGGTGCCGCGCAGCTGGTGGTTGAGCGTGAGGGCGAGCGCGCGGAGCAGGTCCGTCACCTCGCGGCGCTCCTCGGCGGAGAGGGCGGGCGTGGGCAGCGAGAGGGCCTGGCGCATGAAGGAGCGCGAGACGATTTGCAGCGAGCCCCACAGCTTGCGCGCCTCCCAGAAGCGGTCGTAGGCGGTGCTGTTGCGAAACCCCAGGAAGATGGCGAGCGCCACGCCCAGCAGGCCCAGGGGGCCTTCGCGGAGGTTGAACTTCAGGTTGAACGGCAGCGGCTGCAGGACGACGGCCAGGCACGCCAGCGCGAGGAAGAAGCCGAGCCGGGGGAAGATGCGTGGCATGACCGAGCCACGCCAGACGAAGAGCATGCGAAGCCAGTGCATTCGCGGGCGGACAATCATGCCGCCCCTGTAACACGCGACGCCGGGGCAGGGTGGGGGCGCCCCGGTCCCGTTGAAGCCGGACTCATCGGGGGCATCCGCGCCGACGAGCCCCGCCCGCCGGCTCAGCGCACCTGGGGGCCTCCACTGGCGTGCTTCCGAGGGCTCACAACAGCCTGGTCAGGACGAACGTCACGGGCCCGTTGAGCGTGGCGAGCCCTTCTGGCGAGGCGCACTTGTTGCCGAGCAGGTCGTTCGCGTAGGTGCTGACCCGCACCATGGTCGCGCCCGCGAACCTCCCCGACCTCACCGTGCCCGTGTCGGTGATGGTCGTCGCCACGTCTCCCACCCCGACGACGGTGGCGGAGAAGAGGACCTCGGACTCTCCCGGGGCTGGGTTTCCCGGCTCACTCCAGATGAGCCGCAGCGTGCCGTAGCTGGAGTGCAGGAGGTCCAGACACGACGCGGCCTTGATGGGGCCCGTCCGAGGCACGAAGGTGGCGGTCAGTCCCGAGAGCAGGCAGTTGGACAGCACGCCTCCCGCCGAGGCCACCACGTCCTGCGGTTCGTTCTTCAGGGGCGGGTCGAAGGTGGAGATGACCGTGCCTCCGCAGGTCACCAGCGTCAGCAGTCCCTGCTCGGTGGCGCCGACCTCCGCCGGGCTCGTCGAGGCCCCTGGCTCCGGCTCCAGCGCTTCCGGTCCGACACCACACCCCGCGGTGACGAGAAGCCCCGCGACGAAGCCCGACACGTGACGACGCATGAATGCCCCTTTGGGTTGATGGGCATACAGCATACGGATACGTGCCCTGGCGCCGTGGGGGCCGACACCTGGGGGCAAGGAGGCTGTCGGGTTCCAGGCGTGACAAGCATTGACCAGGCGGCACTTGGACCTGGGGTCCACTTCACGGGGGGCAGGTCTGTCTTTGCGCGCGGCGGGTGGGCCTTTCGTGGCGATGTGGGGGCAGGGGCACCTCGCGCAGCTGGATTCCCACCCGGACGATGGCGTGGAGCACCGGCGCCAGCTCCTCTCCGAGCGGGGACAGCGCGTACTCCACCGAGGGCGGAGGCATGGGCCGCACCTCGCGCGTCCCGCGGTGCGCAAGGCGCTCGAGGTCGAGGGGCTGCCCGTCTGACGTCCCGGCCTCACAGGCGGGCCAGGATTTCGGTTCGCTTCGACTCGTGCTCGTCGGGGGGATGTGTCCCGCGTCGACCCGCCGGCGCAGGTCCTCCGTCGCCTTCACGGGGTCGTTCTTCCGCTGGAGGCGGATGGCGGTGTGCCACTGCTCCAGGAGGAGGGGCTCGGACCCGGAGGCGCCTCCGTCAGTCGCGGGCCTGCCCCACGAGGACGCCCCCTGCAATCACCAGGGCGACGCCGATGAAGACGAGCACCAGCTCCTTGCGCGTCTTGTGCTCGCCGAGCAGGAAGACGCCGCCGAGCGTGGAGATGATGACGCCCATCTGCGACACGGTGAAGCCGGTGGTGACGCCCACGCGCTCGTCGGCCAGCAGCAGCGCCAGGTTGCCCGTCGCCCAGATGAGGCCGGGGAGGATGTTGAGCCAGGTCTTCTTCACGAAGGGCCGGCCTTCGCCACGCAGTGACAGCAGGAAGGCCGTCGTCAACAGCCCCACTGACTGGGGGAGGATGGCGTCCCAGCCGCTGACACCGAACCACTTGGGGATGATGACGTAGGCGACCAGCCCCGCGCCGCAGAGCAGGAGCGCCGTGAGCCCCGCGTTGCGCTGGGCGGGGCTCGCGGTGTCGCGGACCTCCTTGTAGGACGTCATCGCGACGCCCAGCATCACCACGACGAGCCCCGTCGTCCCCAGCGCCACCTTGGCGGTGGTGGGCCACTCGTGGAACACCAGGACGCCAATCAGCGACGTGCCGATCAGCTGCAGGCAGACGATGGCGGGCATCGCCGTCGACACGCCGAGCAGCGTGAACGAGCGGAACTGGTTCGTCTGCCCCACCGCGCAGCAGGCGCCGGAGGCGAAGCCCGCCAGCACCACCGTGCGCGACAGGTGCGGGGAGACGACGTTGAGCGCGACCAGGGCCAGCACCAGCGCGCCCAGCGTGCTGCCCAGGACCTGTTGCTTGGGCCGCCCGCCCACCTTCGCGACGAGCAGCGGCTGGATGCCCCAGCACAGGGGCGGGATGAGCACGACCAGGTTCTCCAGGCTCATCCCCATGCTCCCCGCCTTCGGCCCCCCGGAATCTAGGCCCGGAGGACGTGGCGGGAATCGGCCCCGTGGGCAGCGCCATGTGGGGCGGGGGACAGTGACGGCGTTGTCCCTCCGCCCGAGGCCCGGCTACGGGCGGTGGCTGCGGCGCTGCTGGAGCAGCCAGTCGTAGAGCTCGAGCGTGGCGTAGGCGGTATCCCACGTCGAGCCGTCGTGGCGACCGCCCGGGATGACGGTGAAGCGCATCGCGCTGGAGCCCGCGCCGCAGCGGGTGTCCAGCCAGTTCTTGAGGTTGCTCGGGCGGCTCGGCGTGTCGAGCTCGCCCTGGAAGGACCAGATGGGCAGGGACTTGAGGTTGCAGACGTTCGCGTCGTTGGTGGGCGTGGACGTGAAGGCGATGGGGACGATGGCCGCGAGCGGCCCGCTGTCCGTGATGCCCTGCTCCAGGCTCCGGTTGCCGCCGCCGCTCAGGCCGGTGAAGTAGATGCGGTCCGTGTCCACGCGGTAGTCCTTCTTGGCGTCCTCGACCAGGGCCAGCAGCGCGTCGTTGTTGAACCAGCCCGTGCCGGAGTTGGTGAACGGCAGCCGCTGGTTCGGGGAGATGACGATGGCCTTCATGGCCGCGCGGAAGCTGGCGGAGTTGAACTGCCGCGCCAGGCCCTCGGGGTTGGCGAGAACGCCGGAGCGGTCCGTGGCCAGCGTGGCGCCGCCCAGGCCGTGCAGCGCGATGATGAGCGGCCAGCGGGTGGTGTGGTCCGCGTTGTACTGCTGGGGCAGGAACAGGGCGTAGTCGTAGCGGACGTTGCGCACCAGCGTCTGCTGTCCGGCGGCGCACGTGGTGGGCGCGGTCGACGCGACCCCGGGCCGGCCCGACAGCTCCAGCTCGCGCAGCCGGCAGTAGGGCTGGTCCTTGCACACCACCCGGACCTTCGTGGTGGTGACGGGCGCGGTGAAGGTGAGCGAGCGCTGCGTGTTGTTGAGCGGATTGCCCTCCACCACGGAGCCCGGAATCGTCTTCCAGCAGCCGCCGTCCCAGCTCTGCAGCTCGAACGCGGTCATCGCGTAGGACGACGTCGCGCTGGTGGACAGGTGCAGCGTCGCGCCGTGCACCTCGTGGGCGCTCCCGAGGTCGACGTCGAAGTAATTGTGCGTCTGGAAGTGGTAGCCGGACTCCCAGCGCGTGGTGAGGTTCCCGTCCACGGCGTTGGAGGGCGGCAGGTTGGCGTTGCTGCTGCCGGCGGAGACCGGCTTGCCGAGCGCCACGTTGGTGAGCGTCTGGGGCGCGGGGGCCACCGTCACGCTGACCTCGTCCGTCCCGGTGGCGCCGTCATCGTCGGTGGCGGTGAGCCGGAAGACGGCGGTGCCGACCGTCAGTCCCGTGGCGCTCAGCGTGGCGGTGCTGACGCCGGAGAGCGTCGCGGTGGGACCGCTCACCTGTGTCCATGCCAGCGAGACCACCGTGCCGTCCGCGTCGGTGGCGCCGCCGCTGAAGGTGACGCTGTTCGTGGGCAGGGTGACGGCCTGGTCCGGGCCGGCGTTGGCCACCGGCGGGATGTTCACCTCGGTGGCGTGCGGCGTTCCGAAGACCCACAGCTCCTTCACGCGGCAGTTGTCCGCGAGCGGGTCCTTGCAGGAGAAGCGCACCTTCTTCGCCGTCACCGGCTGGGTGAACGTCGTCGACACCGCGATGAGGGTGTTGTTCGTCTGGCTCGCGCCCGGGAGGGACTTCCAGCCCGTGCCGTCGTCGTAGAACAGCTCGTAGCTCTTGATGGGCCGGTCGGCGCGGAAGCCCGTGTAGAGCTCCATGCGCACCAGGTCGAACGTCCCCTGCAGGTCGATGTCCAACAGGCGCGTCTCGTTGTAGATGCCGGGGCACCAGCGCGAGTCATCGCTGGTGAGGTCCCCGTCCACGGCGTACTCCGGGAGGAAGCTGCCCTGGGTGGCGCTCGCGGTGGCGGGCTTGTGGAGCGTGACGTTGATGGGCTCCGCGAGCGCGGCGGCCTGTCGCCAGAGGCCCGCTTCATCGGGGGTGCCACAACCCAGCAGTACGCCCATCACCAGGGTGCACAGTCGAGACGGAATCCTTCGCATGATGTCCTCCTCCTCAGGCTCATGAGGGAGAACGGGGCCGCTCGCGGCAAGTCTCATGGCCTCCGTGTTTTGCGCGGGTGTACCGTCCACCCGGTTACCGAGAGGTGGGGAACATGCGCGTCGCAGCCGCTCCTGGATGGCTCGTGGTGTTGTCCGTGTCCGCGTGTGCCCACCCCTCCTCGTCGGAGCGGCCGGGGGCCACGGGGTGCTCGGCGCCGGGGACGCTGTGCTGGGACTTCGAGGAGGGGCGACTGCCGGAGGGCTGGACACCGTTCCGTGACGAGTTCAGCGGACAGCTCCTCGTGGATGACACGCGTGCCCGGGGTGGCCGGTATGCGCTGCACGCGAGCCAGCTCGTCGGAGGCCGCGAGGGCGAGCAGGGCGGTCCGAAGAAGACCGTGCGCTTCGAGCTCCCGAAGGACTTCGGCCCCGTGCTCTGGGGACGTGTCCACGTCTACGTGACACCCGCGCGGCCGGCCTCGCACGCGGGGCTCTTCAACGCGCGGTATCCGCGCCCGGGGAGCCAGGACACCGCGTTCGAGGCGCTCGACTGGTACGAGGTGGCGACGTACCAGGAGAAGTACATGGCCATCTGGCATCCGCCGGAGCCGCCCGGCTTCCCGGAGTGGGTGCAGGTCTCCGACACGCCGCTCGTGTTGGGCCGGTGGGCCTGCGTGGAGTGGCTCTTCGACGGCGCGAACGGTGACGCGCCCCAGGCCGCCGAGCCTCGCGTGTGGCTCGACGGCGTGGAGCTCCAGTGGCCTCGCAGGTTCGTCTTCGCCGACCCGCCCACCCAGACACCGCCGATGCGAGAGAAGGCTCGCGACTTCACGGTGCTGGAGGCTGGAGTGTTCCTCTATCAGGGCCTCTCGACGCCCACGGACTGGTGGCTGGATGACCTGGCCGTGGGCCCCCGACGCGTGGGCTGCGAGTGATGGCGGGCTTCAGGCTCCGCCCGTGGGGCCGTGGAGCTTGAGCACGTAGAGGAAGTCCGGGACGGTGAGGCCGCGCGCCACGACGAGCCCGTCGCGCAGGATGAGCGTCTCCTCCAGCGAGTCGTGGAAGTGCGCCAGGGGCGTGGTGTCCAGGCGGCGATGGAACGCGACGGGCGCGTCGCCGAGCACCTCCCAGTACGCGCGGCGGGTCACCTCGTCCGGCGGCGCGTTGCCTTCGAGCACCTCTCGGGGCGCTCCCGTGGCCAGGTCGAAGAAGCGCGTCTTCTGGTCATCCGAGCGGGTGACCAGCACGTCTCCCTCCATGGCCACCTCGAACGGCAGCGCGGGGTGCGGCACCTCGTACACCCGCCGCCCCGTGTCCGCTTCGTACAGGCGCACCCGGTCATCCAACGTGCACACCGCCACCCGTGAGCCATCCGCGGAGAACCGCGCGGCGATGACCGGCTCCTTGGAGACCTGGAGCACGCGCCGGAAGCCCGCGGGCAGGTCGAGCAGCTCCAGCTCACCCGTGGCGCGCCCCACCGCGATGCGCGGTACGCGCTCGGCCGCCGTGTATGCCACCGCGGGCTTCATCAGGGCCTGGGTGTCGAGCACGAGCCGCCCCGTCTTCACGTCGTGCACCTGGAGCCGTGAGAGGGCCTCGTAGCCCGACACGACGTAGGCGCCGTCTGGCGTGAACTCCACCAGCGTGACGATGGCCTCGGGGCCCTTCAGCGTGTGGAGCAGGCGCCCGTCGGCCACGCGCCACACGCGCACCACGCCCAGCTCGAACGTCCCCGCGAGCAGCGTCGAGTCCGGGGAGAAGGTCATCACCTGCTCCATCGTCATCTTCCGGGACGCGTCCCGCCCCTCCAGCGGTCTGTCGGTCAGCTCCGTCGTCGGCGCCATGCGCGCCACGTCGAACAGCTGGAGGCCCCGCCGCCACCCGTCGTCCAGGTAGCGCGTGACGGGATAGGCGGCCCACGCCTCGTTCGGGCTCAAGCACCAGGGATGCAGGCCGGAGTCGTGGGCTTCGCGGGGTGGCTCGCGCACATGTCCCCGGGCGTCGATGACGAGCATGCCGTCCATCCGCTTCGCGATGGCCAGGCCGCCCTCGCCCCGTCCCCACAGGTGCTTCACGCGGTGCTGCTCGGAGAGGAGCCTGGGCGGGACGGGTGCATCGAGCCTGCTCACGAGCACGCCGCCATCGACGGCCGTCAGCGCGAAGTGCTGCTGGTCCGGCGAGAAGGCCGCGCCGCGCTCGTGCCCGTCCGAGGAATAGGGACGCGACCACACCGTGGCGCCGTCCTTCACGTCCAGCACCTCCAGCCGGTCGTACCCCAAGAGCCCCAGCCGCGAGGTCCCCAGCCACTGCACGTGGGAGTAGCGCGAGCCGCCTCGCAGGCCGCGCACCCGCTGCCAGCTCTTCGTCTCCGCCACGCCCACGTCGTCGAGGTCCGCCCACGCGAGCCACTCGCCGTCCGGACTGATGGCCACCGTGCTCACGGAGCGCTGCGCGTCCAGCCGCGCCACCTGCTCGCCCGTGGACACGTCCCACACGCGCACCGTGTCGTCCGATGCCCCCGACACGAGCCAGCGGCCCGAGGGATGGAACGTCACGCTCAACACCGACTGCTGGTGCCCCTTGAGCGTGCGGACCTTCTCGCCCGTGTCCAAATCGTACAAGTGGATGCGCCAGCCCAGGTTGCCCACCGCGAGCAGCGTGCCGTCCGGGCTGAAGGCCACCGACGTCACCTGTCCCTCCTGGCGCCCGAACACGTGGAGCTGCTCGCCCGTCTCCACGTCCCAGACGCGCGCGTCATGGGCCCTGGAGCCCGAGGCCAGTCGCTTGCCGTCCGCGCTCCAGGCAATCCCACGCACCTCGCCCTCGTGGCCCTCCATCGTCTGGAGCCGCTGGCCCGTCGCCACGTCCCAGACCTGGACGTTGTCGCCGTCCTCGTGCAAGCCGGTGGCGAGCCGCGCCCCCGTCGCATCGAACGCCGCGCACAGGACGTGGGCCTCGTGCCAGAGGTACGTGTCGGCGCCGTCCAGTGAGCCACGCAGCGGCAGCAGGGACTCCACCCAGGCCGCGCCGCCGGAGGCCTCGCGCTGTCGTCGCCACCATGCCGCCAGTTGGTACAGGTGCGCCTCCGGGTCGTCCCAGGGGCCCTGGCCCGTCGTGGCGTAGTGGGGCGCGGCGTCCGGCGCGTCGTACCAGCGCAGCCGGTTGTGGAGGCACTGGAAGAGGGCCTCGGGGTGCTCGCGCAGGAAGTCCGCGTCGAGCGCGACGGCCTTGCGCAGCACGCCGAGCGTCCGGGGGCCCACGGTGGGGCCGTCCTCGTGCAGCACGCGCGTGTCCGCGGGCGTCCGGGCGAGCGCGTCGTCGAGCGCGGCGAGCAGTCCGTCCACCCCTTCGGCGGCGAGGAGGGATTCGAGGGTGGAGAGCTCGGTGAGGGAGGCGAGGTCGTGGGGCATGGAGGGCCGCATTCTCGCGGCGACCCTCCACCAGGTTCAATGGGTGCGGCGGGCCTTCGCCGTACCGGTGGTGCGCGAGCCCTCGGGGGCCGGGGTGTCGCGCAGGGCGTGGACGGCCTCGACGATGTGCGCCGCGTCGATGCCCGCCGCGCCGAGCAGCTCCTCGGGCTTGCCGGAGCCGGGCAGCTTGCGCACCGCGAGGCGCTTCACGCGGGGCAAGGGCTCGGTGCCGTCCGAGAAGGCCTCCAGCACCGCGTCCGCGAGCCCGCCCTCCGCCCAGTGGTCCTCGACGACGAGGAGCCTGCCCTGGGTCTCCTTCGCCGCCTGCCGCAGCGTCTTCACGTCCACCGGCTTCACCGAGTACAGGTCGATGACGCGCACGGACACGCCCGCGTCCTGCAAGCGCGCGTGGGCCTCCAGCGCCTCGTGCAGCGTGATTCCTGCGGCGACGATGGTGACGACGTCCCGGTCCGAGCGCCGGAGCACCTTGCTGCCGCCGATGGGGAACTCCTCGGTGGGCGCGTAGAGCACGGGCGTCTTGGCGCGCGTGGTGCGCAGGTAGCTGATGCCGCGCAGGTCCACCAGGGCGGCCATCAGCCGGGCCGTCTGGTTGGCGTCGCTCGGGTAGAGCACGGTGCTGCCGGCGACGGCGCGCATCATCGCCAGGTCCTCCAGGCCCATCTGTGACGGTCCGTCCTCGCCAATGGACACGCCCGCGTGGCTGCCGCACACGTGCAAGGTCGCGTTGGACACGGCCGCCATGCGCAGCTGGTCATACGCGCGCGACAGGAAGGCGGCGAAGGTGCTGACGAAGACGCGCTTGCCCAGCACCGCCATGCCCACGCCGCTGGACACCATGTTCTGCTCGGCGATGTACATCTCGAAGTACCGGTCCGGGTGCGCCTTGCGCAGCTCCTCCGAGTACGTGGAGTTGGACACCTCCGCGTCCAGCGCGACCAGGTCCGGGTGCGCGTCCCCCAGCGCCGCGAGCGCGTCGCCGTACACCTTGCGCGTGGCGACCTTCTCGTCCGTGGCGTAGGTCGGCAGCTTCAGCGGCCCCGGAGCGGGCTTCGCGGGGGGCTTCGTCACCTCCGGCTTGCGCACCTCGAAGCGCAGGTCGCGCTCGCCGCCGAGCTCCTGGATGGCCTCGCGTGCCTTGTCCTCGGGCAGGGGCTTGCCGTGCCAGTGCTCATGGTTGGCGATGAGCGAGTAGCCCTTGCCCTTCTCCGTCTTGAAGACGAGGCACGTGGGCCTGCCCTTCGTGGCCTGGGCCTCGGCCAGCGCGCGGTCGATGGCGCCCAGGTCATGCCCGTCCACGGCCAGCGCATGCCAGCCGAAGGCGCGCGCGCGGGCGACGTAGGCCTCGCCGTTCCAGCCCAGCTCCGTCTCGCCGCTCTGGCCCAGGCGGTTCATGTCGATGAGCGCGCACAGGGTGTCGAGCTGGTAGTGCGAGGCCTTGTCGAACGCCTCCCAGACCGAGCCCTCCGCCGTCTCGCTGTCGCCCATCATCACGTACGTGCGGAAGCGGCGCTGGTCCAGGCGCGCGGTGAGCGCCATGCCCACGCCGATGGCCAGTCCCTGGCCGAGCGAGCCGGTGGCCACGTCGACGAGCGGCAGCACGTGCGGGTTGGGGTGTCCCTCCAGGCGGCTGCCGAACCTACGCAGGGACAACAGCTCCGCGTCGTCGATGGCGCCCGCCGCCTTGAACGCGGCGTAGAGGACCGGGCAGGCGTGGCCCTTGGACAGCACGAAGCGGTCATTGTCCGGCGCATGCGGGTGCTGGAAGTCGAAGCGCAGGTACTTCTGGAACAGCACCGCGACGATGTCCGCCGCGGACATGGACGAGCTCGGATGTCCGGAGCCCGCCGCCGTCGTCGCGCGGATGCTGTCGACCCGCAGCTGCGCCGCGAGCTCTGCCAGGGTGTCTGCCATCGTCTCTCTCCAGGCTGGGGGACCTCCGTAGGGTGTTGATGGCCGGGCCCCGGGTGAAGCGGCGTGGAGGCACGAGGTGAGAGGACGGCCGAGGGGCCTCTCTTCGCAGGGCAGCCCGACGAGGGGGCTCCCGTGTGCAGGCCCGCTCACGTTCCGGCGCGCGTGGGCACATTGAAAGCCAGGGGTGCGAACCGCCATGAATCCACTGCGTCAGCTCGAGGAATTCGGCCAGACCGTCTGGGTGGACAACCTCCAGCGGAGCTACATCACCGAGGGGACGCTCCAGAAGCTCATCGCCGAGGATGGGCTCAAGGGGCTGACCTCCAACCCCACCATCTTCCAGAAGGCGGTGTCGGGCAGCGAGGACTATGAGGACCTCTTCCGGGCCGCGCGGGGCCAGGGGCGCTCGGCGGGTGACGTCTACGAGCAGCTCGCCGTGCGCGACGTGCAGGGCGCCGCCGACATCCTGCGCTCGGTCTACGACGCGCTGAAGGGGCGGGATGGCTACGCGTCGCTGGAGGTCTCGCCTCGGCTCGCGAACGACACGAAGGCCACGCTCGACGAGGCGCGCAGGCTCTGGAAGATGCTGGACCGGCCCAACGTGATGGTGAAGGTCCCCGGGACGGAGGCCGGGGTGCCCGCCATCGAGCAGCTCACCGCGGAGGGGCTCAACATCAACGTGACGCTCCTGTTCAGCCAGGAGCGCTACCGGCAGGTGACGCACGCGTACCTGACGGGCCTGGAGCGCCTCGCCAAGGCGGGCGGGGATTTGAGCAAGGTGTCCAGCGTTGCCTCGTTCTTCGTCAGCCGCATCGACGTGGCGGTGGACAAGGAGATACAGCAGCGCCTGAAGGCGGGCGTCACCGCGGAGCAGCGCAAGGTGCTGGAGTCGCTGCACGGCAAGGTGGCCATCGCCAACGCGAAGCTCGCCTATCGCATCTACCAGGAGGTCTTCAGCAGCCCGCGCTGGAAGGCGCTCTCGGCGAAGGGCGCCAAGGTGCAGCGGGTGCTGTGGGCGAGCACCAGCACGAAGGACCCGAAGCTGCGGGACGTGCTCTACATCGAGGAGCTGATTGGCCCCGACACCGTGAACACGATGCCGCCGGCCACCATCGATGCGTTCAGGGACCATGGCAAGGTGCGCACCACGCTGCTGGAGGACCTGGCGGGCGCGAAGGAGACGATGCGCCAACTGGAAGCTGGTGGGGTGTCGATGAAGAGCGTCACCGAGCGGCTGGCCGTGGACGGCGTGCGGCTCTTCGAGGAGTCTTTCGACGCGCTCCTGAAGGCGGTGGAGGCGCAGCTGAAGAAGTCGTAGGCGACGCGGCGGCGTGCGAGCCCGACGGGTCTCTGGCATGGTGCGCGGACATGCGACGACTCCTCCTGGCCTGGTTGTGCTGCTGCGCCCCGTCCCTCGTCCTCGCGCAGTCGGTGGTGAAGGAGGAGTGGGTCGTCACCACGGACATGTGGGGCAATGCGCTGCACCAGGGGCTCACGCTGGAGCGCTCGGGGAAGAAGCTGTCCGGCACGTTCGACGGTGACGCGCTGGAGGGCGAGCGCACAGGCAACGAGGTCCGCTTCACCGTCACCGACTCGCGTCAGGCGCGCTACGTGTACACGGGCAAGGTGCGGGGAGACCGGCTCGAGGGCACGGCGGACGTGCCGGACACGAACGACAAGAAGGCGCGGGTGAAGCGGGCCTTCACGGCGCGCCAGATTCCGGAGCGGCCTTCAGGCCCACCGCGTCGGCATGAGTTCACGCCGACGTCGTGGTCCAACGAGTTCTCGGCGGACCGGGCGCCGGTGCTGACGCTGTGGTCCGGGGACACGGTGAAGACGACGACGCTCGACTCCGGTGGAATGGATGCGCAGGGTGTGTCGCGCGCGCTGTATGGCAATCCGCAGACGGGGCCGTTCTTCATCGGGGACGCGCGGCCGGGGGACATGCTGGCGGTCCACTTGAAGCGCCTGCGGTTGAACCGGCGCAGCGCGGACAGCCTGGACAGCATCGTCAGCCGGGCGATGACGCCGCTGTTGGCCTCGAAGGCGACGGAGCTGGGCAAGCCGGTGCGCTGGACGTTGGATTGGGAGAAGGGCGTGGCGCGGCCGGAGACGCCCACGGAGAAGCTGAAGGACTTCACGGTGCCGCTGCGGCCGATGCTGGGCGGGCTGGCGGTGGCGCCGGGCTTCGGCTCGCCGCCGGTCTCCACGGGGGACACGGGGCGTTTCGGTGGGAACATGGACTTCAACGAGGTGGTGGAGGGCAACACCGTGTACCTGCCCGTGTTCCAGCCGGGAGCGCTGCTCTACGTGGGGGACGCGCACGCGGGGCAGGGCGATGGCGAGACGTCTCAGTTCGCGCTGGAGACGTCGATGGAGGTGGAGCTGACGGTGGAGGTCATCCGGGGCAAGGCGCCGTCGATGCCGCGAGTGGAGTCGCCCACGCACCTGATGGTGTTGGGGCAGGCGGGCTCGCTCGACGATGCCCTGCGCCAGGCGACGAGCGGCCTGACGCAGTGGCTGGCGCAGGACTACGGGCTGTCGCTCTCGGAGAGCGCGCAGGTGATGGGCACGAGCGTGCAGTACGTCGTCGCCAACCTCGCGGGCCGCAGCGTCGGTGTCGCGGCGAAGCTGGACAAGGCCCGGCTGGCGCCGCTGCGGCCCTCGGAGGAATAGGCCCCTCTCGCTTCTTCGGCTGGGAGGTGAAGCGGCCCAAAGCTAGGCATGCGTGTCTTTCACGGCCCGTCGGGTCCGCCGTGTCTGTTCAACGGCGGACCCGACTCATGTCAGGGAAAGAAGAACGAACGGTCGCAAGCGAGACTGCCTCCCGCGCGATACAGCATGTCTTGGTAGACGATGGTGTTGTTGATGGAAAACGCGCTCGTCACCGACGCCACGGTGACGCCGCCTCGCACCAGCCGGAACCGCGGCGTGCCCTGCTGCAGCGGCACCCGGAAGGACTGGATGCCCCCCGCCACGTCCCTGCGCTGAACGACGCCCGCGAACTCGATTTCGAGCGTCCCGGGCGCGGTGAGGAACGCGAGCAGCTCGACCTCGTTCGCGGCCGCCGCCCCACCCCGCAGCTCGTAGGGCGCGCGCTGCTTCGTCAGGTCCGGCGCGGCGCTCGTCGAGTGCACGCGGTGGAAGTAGTAGAGCGCGTCCCGGGCGATGGTCGGCTGGACGCCCGTCTTGAACCAGGCCGTGTAATAGGCCGTCAAATCGAACGCCGCCCACTGCGTGCCGGACGAGGGCGAAATCTCCGTCGCCTCCGAGTAGTCATTCCAGGTGATGAGCTGCACCCAGTCCGCGCCGCCCTGGATGGCCGCGTCCCACAGCGCCCGGTACGCCTGGGAGTTGTTCGCCTCCGTGTAGACGAGGTCCTTGGGCCGCGAGTCCTGCACCGCCACGGGCGCCATCCACTGGAGCCCCATCCCGTGCGCGGTGCCCACGTTGGTGCGCTGTCCCGCCGCGCTACCGAGCGTCCGGTTCCCCCACGTGGACGTCCCATACAGCGGCACCACCGCGTCGAGCGTGTTCGTCGCTGCCACCCAGGGGCGCACGTACACGGGCCACAGCGCGGAGGGGATGCCGCGCGCCTGGAGCGCCTGGAGCACCGACGCCCACCACTGGGGCGTGCGGTTGTCCGCCATGTACGGCGAGAGCAGGAGCCGCCCGTCCGGCAGGTGGTACACCGCCGGGTGCGAGGCCACCGAGCCGATGGAGCTCACGAACGCCGACAGCGCCTCCGCGTCCGTGCCCGAGTACGTGGAGCTCATGTCCGGCATGAGCACGATTCGAAACCCGCTGTCCACGTTGCTCGCCGCCTGGAGCAGCTTCAACAGCCGGTTCCAGTGCGTGCCGGTGTGGTTGAGGATGTCATACGTGAAGCCATCCAGCCCCAGCGCCGCCGCGCGCCGCACCTCCACCTCGAAGTTCGCCAGCTCGTAGTCCACGCCCGAGGCGCGCGGGGCCTGGGGCAGGGGGCGCTGCTTGAGCAGCCCGCCGCAGTACGCGAACTTGGAGTTCTCCCCGGTGGGCTGCAGGTAGTTGCGCGCGTAGTAGTCGACCGAGGGCTCCCGGTTGTCGAGCGAGAGCGGGTAGGGCGAGAAGTAGTGCGCGAACACCTTCTTCGGCGACGCGCGCAGCGTGCTCAGCGCCGGCAGGTTCAGCGCGAAGCACGGCGTCGCTGGGGCGTCCTCCACCTCGGCCGTGAGCGACGCGTCGAAGCTCAGGTCCGACGAGTTCAGCGTCGATTGGTGCACCTCCACCGCCACCACGTTGGTGCCCGCCACCAGCGCGGTGCTGGGAATGCTCGCCGTGTGCCACGCCTGCTCGGCGCTGTCGGCGATGACGGTGCTCGCCAGGGTCGACGCCGTCACCGTGCCCGAGGGCAGGTTGCTGCGCAGCACCTCCTGGCCATTCAGGTAGACGATGGCGCCGTCATCGCGCAGCAGCCGCAGCACCACGTTGCCCACCCGCGACGGGTCGGCGACGGTGAAGGCCTTGCGGAACCACGTCGTCACGTGGCGCGAGCTGGTGCTCGGGCCGTAGGCGACGATGGTGGCCTCGTCCCCATCGCCGTAACCCAGTTGCGCGGGCCCCTGGGCCCACGACGTGTCCGCGTAGCCCACCGACGTCCAGCCCGCGCCCGGGTCCACGCCCGTGTCGCGGTAGCGCCACGTGCTCCCCGCGGCGATGAAGGTGACGGCCTGGAGCGCCCGCGCCTCGGCCGCGTCGCCAGGGGGCTCCGAGACGGGCTCGGAGGTGGTGGGACCACAGGCGCTCAGCCAGGGAACGAGCACGGCGAGCCAGCGCGCTCGGCGGGAGGCAACGAGATTCATGGGGGCGTCTTCCGAGGGGGGAGGGAAAGACAGGCAGACAGATAGCCCGTCCTCTCGTAACACGCGACAGGTGGTGAATTCGAGACAAGTTGGGCGGTGGCTGTGTATTGCGCCGTTGTCGCCAAATTCCACCCGTGAGCCGGCGTATCAGCCCATCCCATTTCCGGGCGCCCTGCCCCCGGATGTGGGAAAGCGGTGGGGTACCCCGGTTGTCGGCTCCCAGTGGAGGGCCGGTGGCACCTGCCTTGCTGTCGGGACGCTCGGGATGGGCTCGCGGCGAAGGCGAGTCGGTGGTTCAGCTTGGGAGAGTGGCATGACGGGCCTGGTCCAGGAGTTCCGCCTCGCGCTGCGCAGGTTGCGCGGCTCGCCGGGGTTCACGCTGGTGGCGGTGTTGACGCTGGCGCTCGGCATCGGCGCCAACAGCGCCATCTTCAGCGTGGTGGACGCGGTGCTGCTGCGGCCCCTGCCCATGGCGGAGTCCGAGCGGCTCGTGCGGCTGTACAGCTCGGACGGCTCGCCCGGTGACTCGCCTTCGTCCGGGCCGGACTTCGTGGACTTCCGCGAGAAGAGCCGCTCCTTCTCCGGGATGACGGCGGTGCGCAGCGGCGAGCAGAGCCTGGCCAGCGACGGCGCGGCGCCGGAGCGGCTGCGCGGCACCACCAGCACCGCGGACTTCTTCGACGTGTTGGGCGCGCGCGTGGCGCTGGGCCGTGGCTTCCGCCCCGAGGACGAGCAGCCGGGGCAGGAGCGGGTGGTGGTGCTCGGCCATTCGCTGTGGAAGCGCCGCTTCAACGCGGACCCGGGCGTGCTGGGCCGCTCGCTGTGGCTGGGCGGTGAGCGGCACACGGTGGTGGGCGTGGCGAGCGAGGGCTTCAGCTTCCCGCTGGAGACGCAGCTCTGGGCTCCGTTCGTCTGGGACGAGTCGCTCACCGGGGCCTCGGCGCGCTCCACCCACGGCCTGCGCGTGTACGCGCGGCTCAAGCCGGGCGTCACCCTGGAGGCGGCCCGCGCGGACGTGGCCGAGGTGGCCCAGGCGCTCGCGGTGGCCTACCCGGAGTCCAATGGTGGCTACCGCGCCACGCTCGTGCCCCTGCGCGAGGCGCTGCTGGGCAATGTCCGCCCCGCGCTCCTGTTCCTGCTGGGCGCGGTGGGGCTGGTGCTGCTCATCGCCTGCGCCAACCTCGCCAACCTGCTGCTGGCCCGCGCGGTGAGCCGCCGGGGCGAGCTGTCCGTGCGCATGGCGCTGGGCGCCAGCCGGGGCGACATCCTGCGCCAGCTCCTGGTGGAGAGCGGCGTGCTGGCGGCGATGGGCGCGGGGCTCGGGGTGCTGCTGGCCGGGTGGCTGCTGGATGTCCTCGTGGGCCTGTCCCCCAGGGACATCCCAGGGCTCGCGGGCGTGGCCATCGACACGCGCGTCGTCGCCTTCACGTGTGTGCTGGGGCTCGTCACCGCGCTGCTGTTCGGCCTGCTGCCCGCGCTCCAGGCGTCCCGGGAGAATCCGGCGGCGAGCCTGCGCGAGGTGGGCGCCAAGGGTGGCACGCGCGGCGGGGGGCGCGCGCGTCACCTGCTCATCATCGGCGAGACGGCGCTGGCGGTGGTGCTGCTGGTGTGCGGCGGGCTGCTGCTCAAGGGCTTCCACCGCCTCTCCGACGTGGACCCGGGCTTCCGTCCGGACGGGGTGCTCAGCTTCGAGCTGGACCTGCCGGAGAGCGCCTACGGCTGGGCCTCCACGCAGAACCAGCGCTTCTACGGCGAGCTGCTGGAGCGGCTGCGCGCGCTGCCGGGAGTGCAGGCCGCGGGCGCCGCGCTGGGGGTGCCGCTGGACGGCCGCTACATGGTGACGGGGATGTGGGACGCGGCGCGGCCGGAGCCCGGGCCCGGACAGAGCTGGGGCGTGCAGGTGGGCGTCATCACCCCGGGCTACGCGGAGGCGCTCGGCCTGCGGCTGGTGTCGGGCCGGTGGCTGACGTCCGCGGACGGCGCGGGCGACGGACAGCGCGCGGTGCTCATCAGCGAGGAGGCCGCGCGGCGCTACTGGCCTGGGGAGAGCCCGCTGGGGCGCACGGTGGAGATGGGCATCAACTTCGGCCTGGGCCGCTTCGGCGGACAGGTGGTGGGCGTGGTGGGGGACACGCGCAACGACGGGCTGGAGAAGGCCTCCTTTCCGCAGGTGTACGTGCCCTTCTCCCAGGCGCTGTACGGGAAGATGACGGTGGTGGTGCGCACGAAGGACGCGCCGCTCTCGCTGATGAGCCAGGTGCGCGAGGAGGTGCGCGCCCTGGACGCGGACCTGCCGCTGGGCAGCGTGCGCACGCTCGAGGACCTGATGGGCGAGGCGCTGTCGCGGCCGCGCTTCTACATGCTGGTGACGACGGGCTTCGCGCTGCTGGCGCTGCTGCTCGCGGCGGTGGGCCTGTCGGGCGTCATCGCCCACGCGGTGAGCCACCGCACGCGGGAGTTCGGCATCCGCATGGCGCTGGGCGCGCGCGGCGTGGAGCTCATGAAGCTGGTGCTGGGCCAGTACCTGCGGCTGACGCTGGTGGGGCTCGGCGTGGGGCTCGGGCTGGCGCTCGTCGTCAGCCGGCTGATGGAGGGCCTGGTGTACGGCGTCGCGCCTTGGGACCCGGTGACGTACGGCGCGGTGGCGGTGCTGCTCGTCGGCGTGGCGCTGCTGGCCAGCTATGTGCCCGCGCGGCGCGCCACCCGGGTGGACCCCATCATCGCGCTCCGTCAGGAGTGAGCGCCCGTCCGGCCGCCTGCTTATGGGCGGGCCGGCCGACGCGGGCCCGTGTCCCGGGTTGTCCTCTCCGGAACAGTCTCCAGCTTTCAGGGAACCATCCTTCCCAAGGAGCCTTCCATGAAGCTTCCGCTGATGGCGGCCGTGGCCGCACTGACGTTCTGGGGTTGTTCCAGCCACTCGGCGAGCACGCGGGCGGATAGCCCCTCGGGCTCCAGCATCCCGAGCGCCACGGGGGGTTCGGGCTCGGTGGACGCGGCCGAGCAGGAGCGTCAGGCGCGCGAGGATGCGCGCGATGCCAACGAGAGCCCGGGTGAGGCCGCGGACGTGGTGGACAACGAGCGCCGGGACCGGGGCGGGGCGCCGACCCTCTACGACAATGAGGCCACGGGTGGCTCCGGTACGGACACCCAGGTGACGACGCCGGACGGCGAGAAGTGGGACGTCATGGAGGAGCCGGGTGGCTCCGAGCCGCGTGACTCGACCGAGGGCACGGGTGGCTCTGGTGTGGACGCGGCGGACGGCACGGACGGCAGCCTCGATGACGACCCGGCTCCCACGGGCGCCGAGGAGAGCCAGTAGTCCGTCGGGCCTCGCCTGACACTCCGCGCCGGTGCGCCCGGCGCGGAGCCTGGGACCCCTAGAAAATCGAGTCCTTGTCGGTGAGGTTGTAGACCTCCTGCACGCCGCGCAGCAGCTGGGGGAAGTCCAGCTCCAGGTCCCTCAGCAGGCCGGTGCGCATGTCGAACACCCAGCCGTGCACGGTGGGGAAGCCCTTCTCCACGTACGAGCGCTGCACCGCGGCCGTCTTGATGACGCTGATGCACTGCTCGGTGACGTTGAGCTCCACCAGCCGTGCATAGCGCGCCTCGACGTCCTCGAGCGCGTCCAGCTCCGCCTTGTGCAGGCGGTAGACGTCGCGCACGTTGCGCAGCCACGGGTTGAGGATGCCCAGGTCCTTGGGCTGCATGGCGGCCCGCACGCCCCCGCAGCCGTAGTGGCCGCAGACGATGATGCGCTTCACCGACAGCTGGCGCACGGCGTAGTTGATGACCGACATCACGTTCAGGTCGACGTTGTTGATGAGGTTCGCGACGTTGCGATGGACGAAGACGTCCCCGGGCTCCACGCCCATGATTTCGTTGGCGGGCACCCGGCTGTCGGAGCAGCCGATGTAGAGGTGCTCGGGGCTCTGTTCCGCGGACAGTCGTTCGAAGTACTGCGGGTCGTCCTTCGTCTTCGCGGCGGACCAGCGGCGGTTGTTCTCGAAAAGCTGTTCGTAGGAGGGCACGAATCGGGGGCATCCCTCCAGGGGCTCCCCCGCGTCAACGGGGAAGTGCGCCCGGCGGGTGACAGCGTCAGCGAGCGAGCTGAACGGGCCGGGAGGTGGCTGTCCGCGGTTGACGCATGTCGACCAGGATGTCGTAGGCCCGCGCCTTGGGGAGTACCGGCCCCGCGTCGAAGCGGTAGCTGGCGCGCGCGTCGGGGAAGCGCTCCCGGGCCACCAGGGCGAAGAGCTCCTTGGCCACCCACTCCGTGTCGACGGACACCGAGCCGAACTCGTCCAGGTAGCGCTGGGGCGCGGAGGAGTCCGTCTGTCGGGCGGTGAGCACGAAGACGCGCGGCGTGCGCGCGGGGACGAGCGCGGCGGCCCCCTGGCGCATCAGCTCCAGCTCCCGCTGCTGGGGCCAGGCGAACAGCTCCAGCGACTGTTGATGCGCGAGCAGCCCGCTCACCGCGACGAGCAGCGCCAGCACCGCGCCGGCCACGCGCGGCCCGTGCCGGGGCCAGTGCTCGCCCAGCTTCACCACGCCCGCGAAGAAGAACACGCTCCACACCCCCGCGAGCGCGAAGAGCGTGCGGTAGGTGGGCCAGCGCTCACCGGCGAGCAGGCTGGCGCAGTACGCGACGCTGGACAGCCCCACCAGCGCGAGGAGCCACGCGGTCACGCCCGTGCGCCCCGCGCGCCGCCCCTCGATGAAGAGCGTCAGCAGGAGCACGCCCAGCGTCACGCCCACCATGGGCCAGTAGCCCCACGCGGGCGCCGTGTCCGTGTCGTCGATGGCCGTCAGCGCCAGGGCGTTGGGCAGCACCTGGGTGACGAACCAGGCCGCCTTGTCCAGCAGGTGTCGCTCCAGCGCCATGCGCGGCGAGGGGGTGAACAGCCCCACCGCGAAGCTCATGCGCGTGACGACGTACGCCAGCCCCAGCCCCACGCCCAGCACGGACATGTGGCCCAGGAGCCAGCGGGCCGGAGCGCGCACGTCCTCGTGTCGCCGCGTCACCAGCACCGCCGCGAGCATCACCGCGTAGAACGGACCACTGGCCTGGTAGATGAGCGTCGACGCCGCCAGCGCCAGCGCGCCGCCCACCAGGAGCAGCCGTCCGCGGACGCCGCCGAGCCACGCGCCATCCGCCCCGATGGCCTGTCTCGTCAGCGCGAAGGCCCCCGCGCTCACGAGCAGGGCCACCGCCTGCGGCCAGCAGATGCTCCAGTTGGCGACGACCTGCGCGGACGGAAGCAGCGGGATGAACGCGGCCAGCAGCGCGGCGGGCACCTGCTTCCAGCCCTCGGCGCGCAAGAGCAGGTAGAGCACCACGGCGAGCCATCCCAGGCCGAGCACCGCCAGGGCCCGCAGGCCGCGCAGCCCGTCCAGGTCCCCGGCCGCGCGCGTGGTGCGCTCCAGCATCCAGCCATACAGCGGACGGCCCATGGCGCCGCAGACGCGGAGAATCTTTCCGGGCTCCTCGCGCGCCTCGCGCAGGATGGCGTAGTCGTCCCTGAGGCCGTAGCGCAGCGAGACGGCGCTTCCGTAGACGACCCAGGGAAGCAGCAAGAGCAGGGCGGCCGTACCCCAAGCCCGGAAGAAACCTGTCGTGAAGCGTGTCCGCAGGGGAGAACCTCTGAAGGCCGACACCCTAGCAGAGTCGTATGACGCGTCTCGGTATGCGAGGTGTCCCACTGAAAGGTGAAACACCAAACATCCGCTTTCACGCAGAGGCCGTCCACGCCCAGGCCACATGGCCATCCGGACGCACGAGCAGTCCATCCACGCCCCGGAGCGCGCCAGTATCGGTGGACGTCTCCAGCGCCAGGGCATTGACGCGGGGGCGCCAGCCAGGTGCGGGCTCCCAGTCCGAGGGCGGCGCGGCGGCGGGTGTCGCGTGCAGCCACAGCCAGTGGCCGTCATGGAGCCCGGAGTAGAGCGAGCGCTGGCCTCCGCCGGCGAGTCGCAGCGTCCAGTCCGGGAGCCTGCGTCCGGTCCAGCCCGGCAGGGTGCTCGGTGAAGGCGCGGGGATGGGGGCACCCGCGAAGGCGACGTCCAGTCCGCCGAGCTGTTCGGCGAGCCGCTGGTTGATGGCGGGCAGGCGCAACAGGCCATTCATCAGCTCGCGCAGCGCGAGGACCTCCGGGGTGAAGCCCATGAGCGCGGACTGGGCCTGGGTGTTGTCCAGGAGCGACTGCCCCACCGGATGTCTCTCCTGGTGGTAGCTGTCCAGCAGCGTGGGCGGCGCGCCCTCGCGCAGCACGGCGGCGAGCTTCCAGCCCAGGTTCATCGCGTCCTGCAGGCCCACGTTGAGCCCCTGTCCACCGGCCGGGTAGTGCATGTGCGCCGCGTCTCCGGCGAGCAGCACGCGGCCTCGCCGGTAGTGCTCCGCCAGCCGCGTCTCGTCGCCGAAGCGCGACAGCCACCGGGGCTCCTTCATGCCGAAGTCGGAGCCGGCCACGCGCGTGAGGCTCCCGCGCAGCTCCTCCAGGGACAGCGGCTCTCGCGGCGAGGTGTGCTCGCGCCGGGCGTCGGTGACGATGGCGCGGTACTGGCCCTGGCCCAGGGGCACGATGACGGCGTTGCCGCGCGCGTTGGTGAGCGCGAGGAACGGCGTGGAGGGAGGGTGCTCCAGCGTGACGTCGCCCAGCATCGACGTGCGCCTGGCCTCCGTCCCCGGAAAGCCGATGCCCGCGAGCTGTCGCACGACGCTGCGCGCGCCGTCCGCCCCCACGGCGTAGCGGGCGCGGCAGCGGAACGCTGCCCCCTGGACGCTCCCCGCGAGCACCACGCCCTCTGCGTCCTCGTGCAAGGACTCCACGACGTGGCCTCGGCGGATGTCCACCCCCAGCCCGCGCGCGTGCTCGGCCAGCAGGGCCTCGGTGAGCGCCTGGGGCAGGAACAGCGTGTAGCGGAACGTCGTGTCGAGCCCGGAGAAGTCGAGCCGCGTGTCCAGCAGGCCGAAGTGCCCGGTGGGCAGGGGACGCCCTCGCTCCAGGAATGGCGCCTCCAGCCCCCGCAGCGACAGCACCTCCAGGGAGCGCGGATGCATCGTCAGGGCGCGTGACTCCCGCACCGGCGCCTCCCTTCGTTCCAGGACGCACACCTCCACGCCCGCGAGCGCCAGCTCGGCCGCCAGCATCAACCCGGTGGGGCCACCTCCGACGATGGCCACCTCGACGTCCAGCTCCATGACTTGTCTCCTCCTGACGAATCTAACGTTGTTAGTTTTCATCTAACGGCGTTAGATTGGGTCGTCAACACGAGGTGGCACGGGCGCATGCGCATCCAGAAGGAGCAGGTGGTCCAGGCGGCGTGGACGCTGGTGGATGAGGTGGGTGTGGAGGGGCTGACGATGCGCTCGTTGGCGCAGGCGCTCTCCATCCAGGCGCCGTCGCTCTATTGGCATTTCCCCAGCAAGCAGTCGCTGCTGGAGACGATGGCGGACGCGCTGCTCGCGGACGTGGCGGTGGAGCGCCCGACGGGGAGGAGCTGGGAGGTGGTGGTGAAGGCCGTCGCGGGGGAGCTGCGGCGCGCGTTCCTGAGCCACCGGGACGCGGCCCGGGTGTTCGCGGGCACCGTCGTCGCGACGGAGAACACCTTCCGCGTCAGTGAGTGGCTGATGGAGGCGCTGACGCAGGCGGGGCTGTCCTCCAAGGAGGCGGGGTGGACCACCTTCACGCTGCTCGACTACGTCCTCGGGTTCACCATCGAGGAGCAGTCGTTGGGCACGCGCGATGCCCAGGCGCCCCCGGTGGCCGAGCAGATGCGGGCCCTGGCCACGCCGCGCTTCCCCCACGTGGCCCGGGCGGTGGAGGCCCTGGTGGACCCCGACTTCGACGCACGCTTCACGTTCGGCCTGGAGCTGCTCCTGGCCGGAGTGCGTGCTCGTAGACCCTCGCGCGCGCGGTGACCAGGCGACAGCACCCCTGCCCTGGGGGCGCGCCCCTGGGTGCGCCGCGTCTGCTCTTGCACGACCGGAGGTCGGACTATTGGAAGCGCTCCTTGACGTCGCCCCTCCACGCATCCACCTCAACCCTGGTGGCCGTGCGTGCGCGACGAGAAGGATGTGGTGAAGCTCCGAGCCGATGACCGAGAGGTGTCCTGGGAGCACCCGTCGCGGCCGGGGCTGTCCGCGTCACGGCTGCCTGCTCACAATGTGACCATCGAGGGTTGGGTGGTGGAGTGGCTCGCCCTGCACTGGCAGATGCCCGCGGCCTCCATCGACACCCGGCGCCCCCTGGTGGAGCAGGGCCTCGACTCGATGGGGGCGATGCGGCTCACGTACGACCTGGAGCAGTGGCTGGGGTTGCCCCTCACCCTGTCATTCCTCTGGGAGCAGCGCACCATCGAGTCACTGGCGCGCGCCCTGGCCTCGCCGGACACGCTGTTCTGCCTGTCGCCCGTGAGTGAGGCGGGCGACGCGGCGGAGCGCCTGGCGTCGGACACCGCGCCCGCGTCCCCGGGGCAGCGGCGGCTGTGGCGGCTGATGCGTCCTATGCCTGACAGCCCGCGCTTCCACGTCCATTTCGGGCTGCGGTTCGACGGGCCGCTGGATGTCGACTCGCTGAAGCTCGGCCTCGAGGAGCTGGTGCGTCGGCACGAGGCCCTCCGGACGACGTTCCGCGAGGGCGACGGCGCGTTGACCCAGGTGGTCTCGCCCGCGGCGCGACTGGAGCTTCCGGTCGTCGACCTGCGGGGCGGAGGCGCGCCGGAGGAGGCGCTGGACTCGTCCTCGTTCCGCGCGATGAACGATGCCCAGGCGCGCGCGCCCTTCGACGTGGCCACGGGTCCGCTGATGCGCGCCGCGCTGGTCATCCTGGCGGAGCAGACCCACGTCCTGCTGGTGACGCAGCATCGGCTCATCACGGACGGCCCGTCGCTCGGTGTCTTCGGACGGGAGCTGGCCTCGCTGTACCGCGTCTTCCAGGCCGGGGTGCCCTCGCCGCTGGCGCCTCCCGCGCGTCAGCCCGGGGACGTGGCGCGCTGGCAACATCGCTGGTCGACGAGCGACGCGGCCCGCCAGCAGCGCGAGTACTGGCGCGCGCGGCTGGAGGGCGCCCCGCCGCTCTCGCTGACGTCGCGATGGACTCACGAGGAGGACGCGGGAGGGCAGGGCGGGCTGGTGC
>NZ_SRLW01000083.1:0-34945 GCF_006518215.1 Myxococcus sp. AB025B | reverse complement strand
ACAAAGCCCTCCGCCCCTGCCCCGTCACCGGGAGCCGGGGCGGAGGGTCTTCCGCCTCTCTACTTCTGCTTCTCGTAGTTCTTCAGATACGGCGTCGCGTGCACCTCCGCGCCGTTGAGGACGCAGCCCAGGATGGGCGCGCCGGCCAGCTGCTCCACCGCCTGGTGCACCGTCTTGCCCGGCGTCACGTTGGCGCGGATGACCATCAGCACGCCGTCCACCTGGTGGCCCAAAATCGCCGCGTCGGCGAAGGGCAGCGTGGGCGGCAGGTCGATGTACACCTCGTCGAAGCCCTCACGCACCGCCTTGAGGAACTGCTTCATGCGGGGGCTGGCCAGCACCTGCGACGGCTCCTCCGGCGTGGCGCCGGCGGGGATGAGCGCCAGGCGCGTGGAGTTGAAGCGGCGCACCACGTCGCGCACCTCCACCTCGCCCGTGAGCAGCTCCGCCAGGCCCGTCTTGTTGCGCACCCCCAGCGTGTTCGCCACCCCGCCGCGTCGGAGGTCCGCGTCCACCAGGAGGATGCGCCGGTCCGGGTTCGCCCGGGCGGCCGCCATCGCCAGGTTGACGCTCGTCACCGTCTTGCCCTCGCCCGGCATCGCCGAGGTGAGCGCCACGACCTTCATCGGCCGCAGCTCCCGCATCCGCTCCAACCGGTAGTACAGGCTGCGGTACTGCTCCGCCGCCGCCGAGGCCGGCGCCGTCAGCGTCACCACCCGCCGGTCCACCGCGTTCGGATTCGCCGCGTTGTCATCCACCCGGGGGAGGAAGTTTCCCGCCCGCTCCATCGTCTGATCCATGTCCGTCTTCCGTCCTTTCCGTGGGTGTCAGTTCAACGAGGTGGGGTTCGACACGTTGTTGCGCGACCCCGACGAAGGCATCAGCACCCGCCGCTCCGTCTTGCCTTGCATGTCCGGCACCACCGCCAGCACCGGCAGGGTCAGGCGCTGGCGCACCTCCGTCCCGTCGCGCAGGCTGTCATCCCGCATCTCCAGCACCGCTCCGGCCAGCACGCCCAGGCCCAGCGCCACCAGCAGCACCATCACCATCCCCGCGAACTTGTCCGGCCGGGCGGGCGTCACCGGCACCCCCGCAGGGGAGATGACGTTGAACAGGCTCTTGGCGCTCTTGGCCTCCAGCTCCTGGGCGATCTCCGCCTCCACCTTGCGGCTCACCACGCTCTGGTACTTGGTGCGCGCGATTTCGTAGTCGCGGTTCATCACCGCCAGCTCGTGCGCCCACTTCGGGGTGTTGTTCAACCGCGCCTGGTAGGCCTCCGCCTTGCCCTGCAGGTCGACAATCTCCTTCTGGATGTTGCCGATGAGGCTGGCCACCCGGGTGCGCTCGGCGCGCTCGGCCCACAGCCGGCCCTCGGCCTCCTTGCGGCGCTCCGTCATGCTGGCCAGCTCCGACGACATGCGCTTGATCTCAGGGTGGTCCTCCGTCCACGTGGTGCGAGCGTTGACCAGGGCCCGCGTCAGCCCGCTCTCCGCCGCCTCCAGCCGCCCCGCCTCGCTGTCCACCGCGTTGCGAGCCCGCGCCAGGTCCGAGCGACGCGCCTCCGCCACGCGCAGCTCCTCCGACTTGGTCTGCAGCTCGTGCGACACCCGCTCGAGCCCGCGCATGTTCATCTCCATCTGCTCGGGCAGCTCGCCCAGGTGGGCGACCTTGAACTGGGCAATCTTGTGCTCCCAGTTGGACACCGCCTTGCCCATCTGCACCATCTCCTCGTTGAAGAGGTCCGTGGCGCGCGCCGCCTGCGCCTGGCGCAGCTTCAGGGTCTCCTCGGAGAAGAGGGTGGGCAGCCGGTTGGCCACCTGCGACGCCACCTGCGGGTCGCGGTTCGCATAGGTGAGCTCGAACGCCGTCTCACCCTCCACGCGGACCGTCAAATCCTTGCGCATCTGCGCGACGGCCGCCTCCATGCCCTTCTCGGACACGATGTCCGGGTAGAGGTTCATCTCCTCGATGGCCTTCTGGAGCACGGGCCGTGCCAGCAGCTCCTGTCGAACGGTGAGCAACCGCTGCTCGATGAGCTCGCTCACCGTGCGCTGCACCATCTCCTCACCGGGCCGCTGCGGCTCCACGCGGACCACCACCGACGCCTCGTACATGCTCGGCCGGGTCAACACGATGGCCGCGCCCACCGCGAAGACCACTGCCGCGATGGCTCCCACCAACGCCTTGCGGCGCCACAGTGAGGCCAGCAGCTGGTCCGCCGTCATCCCACGCTCCATGACTCGCTCCTCCTCCAACCCACTCACGTGTTGTCACCACGCCGTCACGATGAGACGGACCGCGAATACGTTGCGCGTCAGGTCGCCCGCCACGCCCGCCGAGTCCGCCACGCCCACCTGGGCAATCCGATCCACCGCCCCCTGAGCCGCCACCTGGCGGCTGAAGCGGTACTCCACTCCGCCTCCAACTGCGTACCCCTGCGACACCAGGGGGGTGCTGCTGAACGTCGACCAGTCCCGCCCGGGCGCCTGCCCGTTGCGGAAGAAGCTGGCCGCGCCGAACGCCGACAGCTGGTGGTTGAACCTGCGCGCCAGCGACACCGTCGCGTAGTCCGCCCACAGGGCGTTCGCGAAGCCGCTCGCGCCCACCAGGTCATGCCCCACCGCGACTCCCAGGTCGAACAGCTCGCCCTCGCGCGCCAGCTCCAGGTTGACGCGAGGCACCCAGCCGCCCTCCTGCCCCGTCGGCGCCAGGTAGCGCACCGGGCCCGCCCGGGCGATGAACGTCGTCGGGCGGGTCAGCCGGTAGCGCAGCGTCCCCGCCACGCCGTGCGACTGGGACAATTCATTGTCATACAGGAAGCCCTGGTACCGGTACTCCATGCCCAGGGTGAGCCGGCGCGTGGTGCGATACATCAGCTCCAGCGACGGCGTATGCGCATAGCCCGCCTTCTGGCCATCCTCGAGGATGCGCACCGCCTCCAGCCCGTAGCCCACGCGCACGTCCATGCGGTCCGTGGCGCGGCCCGTCAGGCCCACGCGGGCCTGGGTGTAGAACGTGGGCGACGTGGAGCGCGCCAGGCCGTCACGCGGCAGGGACATGGGGTCCGTGACGCGGAAGACGCGCACGTTGGAGTCCACCCGCAGCCTGCGAGACAGCAGGTGGCGCAGCTCCAGCCCACCCCGGTGGTCCAGCGTCACCTTGCCCGAGCCATGCCGCATCAGCACGTCCGCGGCATAGAAGCTGTTGAGGTCCAGCCGCCCGTCGCGCCCCTGCACACCCACGCGCGGCGACAGCTTCGTCATCAACTGGCCGCCCGTCGCATCCGGGCCGCCCAGGCGCAGGTCGTCGTCGTAGCGCTCCTCGGCGGAGATGCGCAGCCGAGGCTCCCACACGGTCGCCGCGGATGCCGCCGGCGCGGTGAGCATCAGGCCTGTCAGCAACCACTTCTTCCAGTCGCCCTTCACCGTCGTCCTCCCTCGCCTACGCCACCCTCGACCCATGGACCCACCGCCACCCGACTGCCCTCGACACCCCTTCACGGCACGACGATGGTGTCGCCGGGACGCAGGATGACGTCCTGACCACCGTCCGGAGAGATGAGGTCGCTGTAGCGCACCGGAATCTGCCCGCCGTTGCCGTCGCTGCGGATGACCACGATGCCGTCCGAGTTGGCGAAGTCCGTGAAGCCACCCGCCAGGGCAATGGCCTGGATGAGCGACACGCGGCCGCGCAGCGGATAGGCGCCCGGGTGCGTGACTTCGCCGGTGACGAACACGCGGCTGCTGTTGACCTCGCGGACGATGACCGTCACGCGGGGCTCCTGCACATACGACTGGAAGCTCTGCTTCAGGGACTCGGCCAGCTCCGTGGGCGTCTTGCCCGCCGCCTGCACCTCGCCCACCATCGGCATGGAGATGAAGCCATCCGGACGGACGGGAATGGTGCGGCTCAGCTCCGCGTCCCGCCACACCGCGATGTCCAGCACGTCCTCACGGCCGATGCGGTAGGGCTGCTCGGAGTTGTCCACCTTCACCGCCGGCTGGTGCGCGCACCCGCCCAGCAGCATCACCCCCAACACCGTCCAGAACCCCGCGCTCGTCTTGCCCATCGTCTTCTCCCTCGTCTCGCTGCGGATGTCGTCCGAGGTCCCGCACCTCGCGGTGACCGTCGCTCTCGGCGCGGTTGCCATAGCAGCGGGTGTGCCACTGAGCCCTGTGAGGGAAAGCCCATGGATCGCCGTGGGTTACGAAACTGCCCACGTTGTGGCGTCGCGCGGGTCGGGAAGAATTACTGGCATCCGACAGGGTAGGAGTCTGGTCCTTTCGACAGTCCGGGCCCTGTTGATGGAAGACGATTTCCCACCGCGGGGCATGTGGGTTCTCAATCCGCACGGTGGGTGCTCGGCACGCGGTTTGAAGTCTGTTGAGCGGGAGGAGTTTTGTTTCCACAACGGGCCAGTGGGCCCAGCAGACAGGGAGCCAGCGGATGAGGAAGGCAGCGGGGGCGGTGGCGGCGGCGTTCGCGATGGGAACCGGTGTGATGGCGTGGATGGGCGTGGCCTTCATGGCGCAGACGGAGGCCGCGGCGCTGGGTGTCGTGGGCCTGGCCCTGTACGCGAGCAGCGCGCTGTTGAGCGGCAAGCCTGGTGAGGAGACGGCGCGCGGCATGGCCAACCAGGCCTGACACCCGACGCCGTGACAGTAAAAAGGCCCGGTGTCCCCTGGGACGCCGGGCCTTCTTCTTTTCAGCCTCGCCCCAGACTCGGGGGTGGCTGGATGTCGTCCACGCGACGACCTCAGGGGATGGCGCGCACCACGCCGCCGTCCACGCGCAGCGCGGCGCCGTTGATGGCGGAGGCCTTGGGGCTGCACACGAAGGCCACCAGGGCGGCGACCTCGTCCGTGGTGGCGAAGCGCTGGAGCAGCGACGAGGGCCTGGCGCTCTTGAAGAACCCCTTCTCCACCGTGGCCACGTCCACGCCCTGCTGACGCGACAGCTCGCCCAGGAACACCTCCACGCCTTCGGAGCGCGTGGGGCCCGGGAGGATGGAGTTGGCGGTGATGTTCGTGCCGCCCAGGCCCTCGGCGATGCCGCGCGCGAGGGCGATCTGCGCCGTCTTCGTCACCCCGTAGTGGATCATCTCCACCGGAATCTGCACGCCGGACTCGCTGGAGATGAAGACGACGCGGCCCCAGTCCTTCTGGCGCATGCCCTTGAGGTAGTGGCGGCTCAGGCGCACGCCGCTCATCACGTTGACGTCGAAGGTGCGCAGCCACTCCTCGTCGGAGATGTCTTCAAAGGGCTTGGGCTCGAAGATGCCCAGGTTGTTGACCAGGATGTCCACGTGGGGCACCTGCTGGAGGAAGCGGCCGGCGCCCTCGGCGGTGCCCAGGTCCACCGCGACGCCGCGCAGGCGCGCCTCCGGCTGCTTGCGGCGCACCTCGGCGATGGCCGCGTCCACGCGCGCCTGGGTGCGGCCGTTGACGATGACCTCCGCTCCCTCGCGCGCGAGCGCCTCCACGATTGCCAGGCCGATGCCCGCCGTGGAGCCGGTCACCAACGCCACCTTGTCCTTCAAGTCCAGGTCCATTCGTTCCCTCGTGAAAATGCGCGGCCACAGGTAACGCGCGCGGTGGGACCCCGCCAGCCCGCTTCACGCCCCGCCACGCCAGGAAGGCCCCATCCCGACGCATCGCGGATATTCCACATTGCGGAATATCGGCAACGTGGTGTATCTCTCCGGGGCATGACGCGTGCCGCGCCCGGGGCAGTCCCTCAGGGGAGCGTCTGGCGGGAGTGGGTGCGATTCCATGCGGAAGAAGGCGACGAAGGCGGCCGTCGACAGCTCGCGGGGGCTGCGCGAGCAGGGCGCGCGGTTCTTCGGGAAGCTGCTGGACTTCAATCGGGACCGCTCCGTGCTGCGCGACCCCGTCAAGCAGTTCTGCGACGCGCACGAGCTGAGCTCTCCCCAGAGCCACGTCATCATCTGGCTGGGTCACGAAGGGCCCTTGAACACGGGCGCCCTGTCGCGCCTGGCGGACATCCACGACAAGAGCATCACCGGGGTGGTGGACCGGCTCGAGGCCCGCGGGCTCGTCGAGCGCACCCGCCACCCCTCGGACCGCCGCAGCGTGGTCAACGCCCTCACCCCGGAAGGCCGGTCCATCTACGAGGGCATCCGCGAGCGCATCGAGACGGCGCTCACGGGCTTCTTCGCCACGCTGCCCCCGGAGGAGCTGGAGACGCTCTTCCGCCTCATGGACCGCCTGCACGACACCGTGCGCGTCCCTCACGACTGACCCCGGAGCCGGGCCATGACAAACACCCCCGGCGCCCCTCTCCTCTTCTCCGACCCCAGGTGGAGGCTCGGACGACCTCCACCCGCCCGCCTGGCTCTCACCCTGAAGCCGCTCCACCGTCCGCCCTCGCCCGCTCGCGCGCGGGCCCGCGCCTCGCGCCTCGACGCGGCCAGGAGACCCCGCGCATGAAGCCCTTCTCCTCCTGCGTGTGCACGTATCCACCGGCGTGGCTGGTGCTCGCGCTGAACACCGCGCTGATGCCCTCGGACGCGCGCGCCCAGGAGCCGCCCCCGGACGCGCCCACCCCGGAGCTGTCCCGCGCCGTCCCCGTGCCCGAGGCACCGCCCGAACCCGAGCCGGAGCTGACCGGGCGCATCGAGCGCATCGACATCGAGGGCAACGAGCGCACCCAAGAGGTCGTCATCCTGCGCGCGCTGCGCATCCAGGCCGGAGAGCTGCTCACCGCCGGCGCGACGGAGGAGCTGAAGCGACGGCTGCTCAACCTGAAGCTCTTCGAGCACGTCGAGGTGCGCACGCGTCACGAGGGCGACGGCGTGGCACTGCGAATCAAGGTGGAGGAGCGCTGGACGCTGCTGCCCATCCCCATGTTCACCTCCAGCAATGGCCAGTGGCAGGCGGGGCTGTTCCTGTTGGAGAGCAACGTCTTCGGCCTGCACAAGCTCTTCGTGCTCGGGGCGATGGCGGGCAACCGCGGCGGCAATGTCTTCTCCCTGTACAAGGACCCGAGCATCCGCGGCAGCCGGTGGACGGGCACCCTCTTCGGGCAGTACGCCAAGCTGGACCGCGAGCGTCGCGTGCGAGACATCGTCGTCGACGAGTACACGGACCGACGGCTGGACGTGTCCGGCGTGCTCGGCCACCAGCTCACGCCCGAGCTCAACGTGGGCGCGGGACTGTTCGGTATCTTCAACCGGCCGCTCCGCGCGAACGAGGATGAGCCCGCTCCTGAACGGAGCCACGCGCAGGGCGTCAGCGCCGTGGCGGAGTACCTGGGGCAGGACTTCCACTTTTTCTTCAACGAAGGGCTGTTCGCGCGTCTGAACCTGCGTCAGGGGTTCGACCTGGGGAGCGGTTCCCGGGACTACCGACAGGCGACCCTCACGGCCGCCTACACCCATGCGTTGTTCGGGAACCATGCGCTCACCCTGTCGGGCACGCTCGATTACGTGGACGGAGATTCCACTTTGGACGCGGTGCTGCTGGGGCAGCGCACGGGCACGCGCGGCTTCACGCTGGCGACGCTCTGGGCGGAGCAGGCCGCCATCGCCACGCTCGAGTACCAGGTCCCCCTCTGGAGCCCCAGCCTGGCGACCTTCACCGCGCATGCCTTCATCGACGCCGGACACGTGGAGTGGAGGAATACAGTCACGCGCTACGTCGCCCCCGGCGCCGGGCTGCGCATGTACCTGCGCAGTGTCGCCGTCCCCGCCCTGGGCCTGGATGTGACGCGGGCCCCCCAGACCCGAGAGCTCGTCGTCAGCTTCGCCGCGGGCCTCTCCATGTAGCCGTCGTCCCTCAGACAGCGAGGTCCGTCTTGAGCACGCAGCAGCGCACCGCCATCCTCACCGCCGCCACACAGCACTTCGCCCAGCTCGGCTTCACCCGGGTGTCGCTCGAGGACATCGCGCGGCGCGCGGGGCTGGAGCACGGCCAGGTCTTCCGCCACTTCTCCAGCAAGGAGGCGCTGTTCATCGAGGTGGTGCGGCAGCACGGCGTGCCGGCGATGGAGGCGCTGGAGCGCGCCGTCGCCCGCGCGCCCTCCCCCGAGCAGCAGGTGCGCACCTTCGTGGAGGTCCGCCAGGAGCAGACCGAGCGCATCCTCCGGGAGCTCAACGTCTCCTTCGATGCCCTGCTCGACATCCTGCCGCTCATCGACCTGTACGTCGTGGACCTGCACGCGCGGGAGCTCGCCCTCCTGGAGTCCGTCTTCACCGAGGGCACGCGCCGGGGGGACTTCCACTTCCAGAGTCCGCGGAACGTGGCGGCCGCCATGCTCGCGAGCCTGCGGGAGGTGGAGCGGCTGACGTGGGCGGCCCAGTGCCTGACGTCCTCGGGGCCCGGGAGGCAGGCGTCGGACCTGCTGCACTGAGGAACACCGCGCGCGGCGACGCGGCCTTGCTCTATGGTGCGCCGCCATGTCGAAGACCCAGTACTGGCTCATCAAGAGCGAGCCGTCGGTATACCCGTACGCGCAGCTCGAGAAGGACAAGCAGACGGAGTGGACGGGCATCCGCAGCTTCGAGGCCCGCAACAACCTGCGGGCGATGAAGCCCGGGGACCTGTGCCTCTACTACCACTCCAACGAGGGCAAGGCCGTGGTGGGCGTGGCCCGGGTGCTCACGCTGGCGACGGAGGACTCCACCGCCCCGGGTGAGGACTGGGCCTCCGTGAAGGTGGCCGCCGTCGTCCCCGTCAAGGCGCCCGTGGAACTGGCCACCGTCAAGGCCACCGCCGCGCTGAAGGACTTCCCGCTCATCACCCGCAGCCGGCTCAGCGTGGCCCCCGTCACCGCCGAGCACTTCAAGCTCATCCTGAAGATGGGGAAGACGGCGCTGCCGAAGTAGCCGCGGCCTCCGGGGGCCGCAGCAGCGTCACCTTCGGCCCCGTGAAGCTGTGCCGCTGCACCAGCGCCCAGTACAGGCCCAACAGCCCCAGCGCGCCGGCGAACGTGTAGCCGGCGAGCTGGTTGGGCGGCAGCACGAACAGCACCATCACCACCCCGCACCACGCCAGCGCCACCGCGTTGACCCACGACGACGCGCGCCCCAGGTCCCACGGCCCTCGGTGCGACCACGTCCCGGAGCGGCGCGCGCGCAGGCCCACCCAGACGGGCAAGGCATAGGACGCGTAGAGCGCCAGCGTGCTCAGCGCCACCATGGCCGCGTACGCCTCGCTCCACAGCGCGACCAGGCCGCTGCCCGCCACCGACACCCAGACGGCGACGGCGGGACTGCGAAAGCGCGGCGACACGCTCGCGAGCCACTTCGACGCGGGCAGGCCGTTGTCGCGCGCGAAGGCGAACAGCATGCGCGAGTTGGACGTCACCGAGGACAGTCCACAGAACCACATGGCGCCGATGGCCACCCACACCAGCGCGCCACCCAGCGAGGGGCCCAGGCCCTGCGTGAGCACATGGAGGAACGGGTTGGCGGCGGCGGCCGTGGTGGGCAGATCCTGGATGGACAGCGTCACCGCGCCCAGCAGGAGGTATCCCGCGACGGCGCTGACGGCCACGGACAGGAAGATGCCCCAGGGAGCATTGCGCGTGGGGTCCTTCGTCTCCTCGGAGACATGCGCGCTGGCGTCATAGCCGGTGAAGGTCCACTGCGCCTGGAGCAGGCCGATGAGGAAGCCATAGGCATACAGCGGCGTCTCCGAGCTGAAGCGCGTCATCAGGAAGGCCGCGTCCTGCTTGGGCGCGAACAGCGCGAGCGCGCCGATGAGCACCACCACCCCGCCCACGTGGTACCAGGCGGAGAAGTCGTTGAGCCACGCGACGACGCGCACGCCCACGTGGTTGAGCACCGCGTGGGACAGCAGGATGCCCGCGTACAGCGGCAGCACGGACATGCGCTCGCGGGGCCAGCCGAGCATGTCCGCGAGGAACTCCGCGAGCCCGTAGTCGATGCCCGCCGTAATCGCGAACTGGCCCAGGGTGTTCAGCCACGCGGTGAAGAAGCCCACGCGGGGACCGCCGAGCATGGCGGCCCAGTGGTACAGCGCGCCCGCGGTGGGGAACGACGACGCGAGCTGCGCCAGGCTCGCCGCCACCGTGAGCGTCATCACCGCCACCAGCGGCCAGCCCACGCCCATCACCATCGGCCCGCCGAAGCGCAGCCCATGGCCATACAGCGTCACGGCGCCGGTGAGGATGGAGATGATGGAGAAGGAGACGGCGAAGTTGGAGAAGCCACCCATGCCGCGCAACAGCTCCTGCGCGTACCCCAGCCGCTGGAGCTGGGCGGCATCCTCCTCGAGCTGACGCTCCGAATCCGGAAGGTGGGCCATGCCTCCCAGGATACGCGGGCCCCCTCGTCCTTCCCTGGAGGGGTCCACCGAAAGAGCCCGCGTCTGTCCGGAACGCTACGGCTTGCGCGGGCCAGGGCCGCCGGGGCCGGGGCCGTCCTCGCCCGGGAAGCCCTTGCGGAGTTCGATGCGCTTCTGGATGCGCACCGTGCCCATCTCCGCCTCCACCTTGCGCCACAGCTCGGGCCCCAACAGTCGCTTGATGCGGACCATCAACGACAGGCGGTTCTTGCGCACCGCCGTCTCCGCGCGGCCCACCTCCTCCACCTGCTTGAGCACCGCGTTCTCATCGGTGGAGTCCGCGCGCAGCTGGCGCTCGAGCTGGAGCTGCGCGCGCTTGAGGTCCGCCTCCAGCGGGATGACGGCCTCGTTCGCGTCGAACGTCAGGTCTTGAATCTGCTTCGCCACGTCCCGGGGGATGCCCAGCTTCTCCACCACCTGCGGCGGGATGCCGTGCGCGGCGGGAGGCAGCGGGCCCAGCGGGAGCGTGCTGTCCGCGGGCCCCATGACGTGCAGCGTTCCCGGGCCGGCGCGGTGGACGACGATGTTCTCGGGCTCGGACTGGGCCTGTGCGGGCGAGGATGCGAGCAGCGGGCTCAACGCCGCCGCGGCCAACAACATGGACGTGCGAAGCTTCATGGCATCGACTCCTGGTCACTGATGGGTTGAATCGCCGTTCGGAACGGCGGTGCTTCCAGCGCGCGGGAATCCGGGGGGCGCAGCCACGCGGCCATCGCCCCGAAAGGTCGGTAGAGGTCATCGCGGTACACGGCGTCGCGCCGCGTGTAGCCACGGACCTCGGTGAAGAGGTCGGACAGCGAGGTGCGGCCCCATTGCGCCAGGGCCTCCGGCTCCGGCTCGGCCTCCGTGTCCGCGCGGCGCAGCTCCAGCTCGGACCGGGGCGCGGTGTCGTCGACCTGGACGTAGGTGTCTTCCGACACGCGGGGCCCCGGTGACTCGGGCCGCGACAGCCACGTCAGGCCGAGCAGACAGAACGACGCCACCACGCCCGCGGCGACACGGCGGCGCACCTTGCGGCGGCGCACCTCGCCGAGCACGGCCTCGCGAGTCACCGGCGTCAGGGGCGGCGTCACGGGCAGGCGCAGCCGCGACGCCGAGGCATGCACGGCCGCGAGCGTCCGGCATTCCTCACAGCCCTCCAGGTGGGCGCGCGCCTCGGGAGGCCACGGGGGCGAGGACTCCAGGAGGATGGGGGCCACGTCGTGGCATCTCATGGCGTTTCTCCTTCGAGGGCCCGCTCGGCCTTGAGCTTCTTGAGCGCGCGATACAGGTGGATGCGAACGGTGCCCCGCTCGATGCCCATGGCCTCCGCGACAGCGTCCAACTCGAGTCCCTCCAGGTAGCGCAGGCTGAAGGCCGTGGCCTGCTGCGACGGGAGCGCCCGCACCGCGCGGCCCAGGGCCCGCCAGCGCTCGGCGCCGACGAAGCGCTCCTCCGGCGACAGCTCCAGGGGCGTGCCCCCGTCCAACGCCTCACGCAGCACGTTCCACACGCGTCGCCTGCGCAGGTGGCTCATCGCGCGGGACACCAGGATGCGCCGCAGCCACGCGGGCCCCGCTTGCAAGTCCTTCAAGCCGTGGCGCTTCTCGTAGGCATCAGCCAGGGTTGCCTGAACCACGTCCCTCGCCTCCTCCGCGTCCCACACCAGCCGCCGGGCCAGGCGCAGCAGCCCGGCCTGCTCCGCCTCCAGGAGCGACTCGAACCCGAGCGCGGCGGTGGCGCGCGCTGGCGTTCCAGGCTCCTCCAGGATGGCGGTACCCTTCACGGCGGAAAGACCTCCTCGACGGCTTCCACGGAATGAGGACGCACGAGGTCGGAAAACGGCATACTCGAAAGCGTGAGCTCCTCCGAAATCCGACGGATTCCCGCCGCGGAGACCCGTGGCCTGCGCCGCGCCGTGCTTCGCCCCCATCAGCCTCCCGAGGCCGTCGTCTATCCTGGAGACGACGACCCGGACACCGTGCACCTGGGCCTGTACTCGGAAGGCCGCCTGCTCGGGGTGGCCTCCATCTACCGCGAGCCTCCACCTTACGCCCTGAAGGCCATCACCGCGTGGCGCCTGCGGGGCATGGCCGTGGAGCACGGACGCCAGGGACAGGGGCTGGGCGCGGCCCTGTTGAAGGCGTGCATGGAGCACGCCGTGACGCAGAAGGGCACGCAGGTGTGGTGCAACGCGCGGTCGACCGCCTCGGGCTTCTATCGCTCGCTCGGGTTCGTCCAGCACGGAGAGCCGTTCGAGCTGCCCGGCATCGGGCCTCATCACCTGATGTCCCGCGAGCTGAGGGAGCCGGGGCGATGAGCACCTCGCCGGACCTGGACGCGCTGCGCACCGCCATCGAGAACCTGGACGAGGAGATTCTCGACGCGCTCCGCCGCCGCATGGACCTGGCGGACGACGTGGCGCGCTCCAAGCTGGCCACCGCGGCGCCGTTCCGGGACCAGCGTCGCGAGGACCTGCTGCTGCGCCGCATCCGCACGCGCGCGTCCGAGCACGGGTTGGACCCGCACGAGACCGAGCGCATCTGGCGGCTGGTCATCGACATGTCGGTGGCGCGGCAGCAGGCGCTCGTCACGCGGCTGGACACGACGCCGCTGCGCGTGGGCTATCCGGGCGTCGAGGGCTCCTACAGCCACCTGGCCGCGCGCAGGCTCTACTCGGGCCGCGCTGGCGGCGTGCTGCTGACGGGCTTCGACGATGCGCGCGAGGTGGTGGAGGCGGTGCGGCGCGGCGAGCAGGACCTGGCGCTGCTGCCCATCGAGAACACCACCGCCGGCAGCATGAACGAGACGTACGACCTGCTCGCCGAGGGCGGCGTGGTCATCACCGCGGAGCTGGTGAGCCAGGTGGACCACCGGCTGCTCGGGCTGCCGGGCGCGAAGCTGGAGGGGCTGCGCGAGGTCATCTCGCATCCGCAGGCGCTGGCGCAGTGTGAGGCATACCTGCGCGAGAAGCTGCCGTGGGTGCGGGCGGTGCCGGACTCGGACACGGGTGGCGCGGCGCAGAAGGTGCGTGAGCGCAACGACGCCACGGTGGCCGCCATCGCCAGCGAGACGGCCGCGCAGCGCTTCGGCCTGGAGGTCCTGGCGCGCGAGCTCCAGCCGGAGTTCGACTACACGCGCTTCGTGGAGGTGGGCCGCGAGCCCACGCCGCTGGCGCCGGGCGTGCCGTGCAAGACGTCGCTGCTGATGGTGCTGGAGCACAAGCCGGGCACGCTGGGAGAGATGCTCCAGCGGTTGACGCTGCGGGGTGTGAACCTGAGCAAGCTGGAGTCGCGGCCCATCCCGGGTCGGCCGTGGCAGTACCGGTTCTATGTCGACGTGGAGGGCCATGCGGCCTCCGCGCCGCTGACGGCCGCGCTGGAGGACATCCGGCCGCTGACGTCCTTCCTGCGCGTGCTGGGCACGTATGCCCGGGCCGAGGGAAGCCATGGATGAGTTGTCGCCCTCGGAGCTTCGCGTCGCGTTCCAGGGAGAGCCGGGCGCGTACGGTGAAGAGGCGCTGCGCGTGTTGTATGGACCGGACGTCGAGGCGGTCCCCTGCCCCACCTTCCGCGCCGTGTTCGAGGCGGTGGCCGAGGGCCACGTGGACAGCGGCGTGATTCCGGTGGAGAGCTCGCTGGGCGGGCCGGTGGCGGAGAACGTGGACCTGCTGCTGGAGCATGACCTGCCCATCTCCGGTGAGCTGTCCTTGCGCATCCACCACTGCCTCGTCGCGCCTCCGGGGCTCGCGATGGAGGACGTGGAGCAGGTGCTGTCACATCCCCAGGCGCTGGCGCAGTGCGCGGGCTATCTGCGGCGGCGCGGCCTCAAGCCCGTGCCCGAGGCGAACACCGCCATCGCGGCGCGAAGAATCTCGCGCGAGGCGCTCCCGCGCACGGCGGCCATCGCCAGCAGCCTGGCGGCGGAGCTGTATGGGCTGGTGGTGCTCGAGGATGGCGTGGAGGACTCATCGGACAACTACACGCGCTTCGTCACGCTGGGGCAGCAGCCCGAGCACACGTGGAAGCGGCGCAAGACGGCGCTCGCCCTGACGGTGCCCAATGAGCCTGGGGCGCTGTACCGCGTGCTGGGGGCGTTCTCCGCGCGAGGGCTGGACGTGTCCCGACTGGAGTCGCGTCCCCAGCGCCGGGCGTGGGAGTACGTCTGGTGCCTGGATGTCGAGGGGGAGCTGGAGGAAGCGCGCGTGCGCGAGGCGGTGCAGGCAGCCCAGGCGGCGTGCATCACCCTGCGCGTGCTCGGCAGCTATGGCGCGGCCTGAGTCGAGCGCCTCGCGGGTGCGGTGCGACGGCGTGGCCTGAGTCGAGCGCCACACCGCGCGGGCGGCCTCAGGCCGTCAGTCCATCGCCGTTCTTCACGGCGGACTGGTACGCCTCGCGGATGATCTGCGTGTAGCGCTGGAGCGCGCCGAGCTGCTCCATGCGCAGCGCCTGCGGGCCGTCGCACAGCGCGGCCTCGGGCTGCGGGTGGAAGTCCACCAGCACCATGGACGCGCCCGCGATGAGCCCCTGTCCAATCGCGTGGAAGATGTCCGGCAGACCGTCCGGCGGCAGGTCCGCGCGGCCGATGGCGTGCGACGGGTCCACGCACACGGGCATGCGCGTGAGCCGCCGCACCACGGGCACGTGCGCGAAGTCCACCATGTTGCGGTGCGGATCCCCCAGGTGCGTCTTCACGCCACGCAGGCAGAAGACGATCTTCGGGTTGCCCTCGCTCGCGATGTACTCGCAGGCGTTGAGGGACTCCTCCAGGGTGATGCCCATGCCGCGCTTGAAGAGCACCGGGAACACGCGCTGCTGACCGATGGACTTGAGCAGCTCGAAGTTCTGCGCGTTGCGCGTGCCCACCTGGAGCATGACGCCCGTGGCGTTGCCCGAGCGCTCCAGCGCGTCGCGAATCTCGTCGATGTGGCGAGGATGCGTCACCTCCATCGCCACGACCTTGATGCCGTGCTTCCCCGCGGACTCGAACACCCACGGCAGGCACGCCGCGCCCAGGCCCTGGAACTCGTACGGGTTGGTGCGAGGCTTGTACGCCCCCATGCGCGTGGTGCGGATGTCGTGGCGCGCGAGCGCCGCCATCATCGTCTCCACGTTCTCCTTCGTGTCCACCGCGCACAGGCCCGCGAACAACTGCACCGAGCGCTCATCGAACGTCACGCCGTTGTACTCGAAGCCCGTCGTCGTGCGCTGGCCCTTGTGCCGGCCGATGACCCGGTACTTCTGCGACACCCGCACCACCTGCCGCACGCCCGGAATCTGCTCGAAGACCTCCGTGGGCACCTGGGCCGTGGAGCCCAGCAGGTACACCTCCGTCACCGTGAACTCCGCTCCCTCGATGACGTGAGGACGCGGCGTCACCCCCTTGTACTGGGCGGCGGCTTGGAGGACGGCGGACACCACGGACTCGGGTGAGTCCGGCTCGAGCATGACGATCATCTTCGGAATCTCCAGACAGCTCTGTCTTGTAGGTCTTTGAGTGGGCGCGGACCGGGTCGCGCGACTTGTAACATCGGGGACGCGCGGATGCGTCCATGCGCGGGCTCGCGGCCCGTCCCGAGGGAGCGGGCGCCTCGGGGCACACGGCCCCCTGCCCCGCTGCCTGCTTCAATGGCCCGCGGGCCGCAGCCGCAGGGCCAGCTGCGCGTAGTGGTCCCGCTGGGTCGTGTCGCCCAGGTTCTCCCAGACGTCGGACAAGGCCTTGGCGGCCTCGACGTACGCGGGAGACAGCTCCAGGGCGAGCTCGAAGGTGTAACGGGCCAGCCGATAGCGCGCCTTGTCGGGACGCCGGGAGCCTCGGGTGAGCAGCGCGTTGCCACGCTCGTAGACCTCGATGGCGGCGGCCTCGCGGTAGCCGGGCTCCGGGTTGAGCTGGGTGGCGCGGCCCATCAGCTGGGCGGCGGCCTCGGGCTCCCCGAGCTCGAGCTGACACAGGGCGGCCTCCCGATGCGGGTCCGCCGCGGACGGGTCCACCTCGATGGCGCGCTCGAAGCAGCGCAGGGCCTCTTCCGCGCGGCCGAGCCGAGCCAGGGACGACCCCCGAGCCGTCAGGGCCGGGAAGTGCTTGGGGTCCACGGCGAGGACCTTGTCGAAGGCGGAGATCGCGGCCTCGTGTTGGCCTGACATCGAGAGGCTGGAGCCCTCGTTGAACGCCGCGAACAGCAACTTGGACATCGTGCCCCCAGGGCAAGGTTTGCTCGGCCATGCCAATGGCCGTTCATCCAGCCTCGCACCGTGGGGACCTCAGTGGAAAGCCGGTCCAGGTCGTCCCGGCTTCGTCCGACTGATGGGAGCCATCCGCTCTGCTCGGGGCCACCCCGGGGCTCGAACCCCATGAGTGGCTCCCTGGACGCTCCGTTCAGAGGCGCAGACCCGCCTGGACACCGGGCCACATCAGGACGTCGCGGTCCGACGATTTGGAGAACCGGCTGAGCGCCGTCACCGGCTCGCCGTCCGTGGCGTGCAGGATGTTGAAGGTGGGACCCGCGAAGATGGCGAAGCGCGGCGCGAACGCGTAGCCCACCATCAACCGCCCCTGGTGCAGCATCCGGTTGTCCGCGAGCGCCCCGCCCCACTCGTGGATGGTGTTCGACACCACGTCCACGTCGAAGTAGAGCCGCTCGGTCAGCGGCACGTGGCCACCCAGGCCCACGCCCGTCGTCCAGTGGCTGGGGCCCCGGTGGTCCGGCACCGCGCCCATGCCCACCACCAGCGTCGTGTAGAGGTAGCGGCTGCCCACCTTGAGCGCGACGTTGGCGTAGTTGAAGTCGTTGCCGTAGGCCTCCACGTGGAACTGGCCGTTGCGCACGATGTTGAGCAGGCCCACCGGCACGCCGGACTCCAGGTTGTTGGCCACGTTGATGATGCCCAGTTGCAGGCCGTTCATCTTCCCGGCGACGTTGATCAGGCCCACCTGCGCGCCCGTCACGTCTCCGCCCACGTTGATGAGCGACAGCTGCGCGCCCTGGAGGGTGTTCACGCGGCTGACGCCCACCGCCATCTGCACGCCGCGCATCGTCCCGGCCACCCAGCTCATGCCCACCGCGGCCTGGTAGCCGTCCATGTCGCCGTTCACCCAGCTGCTGCCCACCGCCATCTGCACGCCCTTCATGGACGCGCGCGACACGTTGGCGCCCACCGCGAGCTGGCCGAGGAAGCCGCCCTGGCTCGCCATGTTGAGGCCCACCGCGGCCTGCAGGCCCTCCGCCCTGCCGCTGACCCAGTTGCCCCCCACGGCGAGCTGCGCGCCCTCCATGATGTCGCGCGCCACGTTGCCGCCAAGGGCCGTCTGCACGCCGTGCGTCTCACCCGAGCCCCAGTTCGCCCCCAGCGCCATCGCGAAGCCATCCAGCCGCCCCATGGTCGCCAGCCCCAGGGAGATGGAGAGCGCGTTGTGCATCTGCTGCCCGCCGCCCCACAGGTCGTTCGTCTGGAGCTTCGGGGCCAGGCCCAGGTTGACGAAGCGGAAGTTGCCGCGCGCGGGAGCCAGGGGCTCGACCATCGGCCCCTGCGCGCCGGTCGCCGCCGCGCCACCGCCGCGCATCGCCGTCAGCTCGCCCTGCATCGCCACGAAGGCCGTGTGGGCCAGCACGGTGCGGCCCGCGTCGCCCACCGTGAGCACCGCCTGGGAGCTGGCGCCGCGCGACTCGCGCGTCACCGTGTAGCGGCCCGGCTGCAGGCCCAGCTCGGTGGAGCGACCCGCCAGCTTGTTGAGCTCCACCACGAGGCGCCCGGGCTCGTCGCGGATGAACAGGCGCCCCTCCACGTTCTCGTCCATGACGAGCACCGCGGAGGTGGAGCGCAGGTCCGTCATCACCAGCTCGCCCGTGCCGGCCAGCTCGATGTCATAGGCCGGGTGCTGCGCGCCCGCGCGCGTGCGCTCCGTGCGCGCGAGCGTCTCGTGGAAGGCGAACTGGTAGGCCTCGTGCAGCGTGACGCGGCCATCCCCCGTGGCGTCCGCCGCGCCGCGCAGGCCCGACACCAGGTTGTGCGTGAAGAACGAGCCGCCGATGCGGTCCGACTCCTGCGACACCTCGTCCTCGGACGATGAGGTGAGGATGGCGTGGCCCCGCACGGCCGTGGACGTGTCCACCAGGAACGCGGGACGGCGCACGCCGCCCTTCGAGCGCGCCAGCGTGCCAGAGGCGCACGAGTCCAGGATGGCGATGCGCACGTCCGCGGGGAGCTGCTCCAGCGCCTGCCGCAGCTCGCGGTAGCCGAAGCGGTCCTGATGCAGGAGCAGCCCCTCCTCGTCGGAGTGGCCGGAGTAGTAGATGAGCGCCTCGGTGCGTCCGCCCGGCGTCTTGCCCGCGGCGACCATCGCCTTGAAGCGGGCCAGCGCGTTCTCCAGCGCCTTGCGGTCGCCCTCGAGCAGCATCAGCCGGTCCTGCCGCTGCACGCCGCCGAGCTCCTCCAGCACCTGGCCGAAGGCGTTCGCGTCGGTGACGGCGTAGCGCAGCTTCGCGCGACCGGCGCCGCCGTCGTTGACGCCCACGAGCAGCGCGAACCGGCGCACGGCGACGGGGTTGGAGGAAGGGGTACCGGCTGGGGCCGCCGTGGCCAGGGTGGGAAGCAACAGGGACAGGAACAGGAGTGACCGCGCCATCACGGCACCTTCTCCAACGTGAAGGATGTCTGGGCCAGGGTACCCGGAAGCGGGAGCGGCCGGGTGCTCGCCTCGGTGGGCTGACGTGCGAGCTTCCGCGCGGACTCCAGCACGAGGCCCACATCGATGGGTGAATCCGAGGTGACAAAGAAGAAGCGCTCGAAGGCGGGGGCGTCGTCGAGCTCGTACGCGTGCGCCAGCGACACCGCGTCCCCCTTCTGCAGCCGGGTGCTGCCCACCAGCGTGGTGGGGTGGTGGAGCGTCACCGCGCCCCGGCCATCCACGGACACCACCGTCCCGTAGCGCCGCCCACCGGCGAGGTAGCTCAGCTGGAGCAAGTCGCCGCGCCGGGCGCGCGTGCGGTCCGCGAGCAGCTCCGTGGAGCCGTCATGCTGCCGGTACACCAGGAGCCGCGCGTCGCCCTTGATGCCGACCGTCTCCTCCATCAGCTCCACCCGCGCGGGCACCAGCGCCGGGGGCCCGGCCACCCGCTCCGGCTGGGCCGACAGCATGAGCAGCACCAGGGACGCCGCCACGGGCAGCCCCATGGACAGCCCATGCCAGCCCGGGTCGCGCGCCGCGCTCTCGCGCTGGACGTCCGCGGTGCGCGCGCGGCGGGCGACCTCGCGGGCGAAGTCCTCGGGGGGATGACGGGCCAGCGTCTGGGCCGAGTCCGCCTCCAGCCGCGCCAGCCGGGCCCTCCCGTGAGGCTCGCGCTCCAGCCGGGCGCGAGCGTCGGCGAGCGCGTCCGGGGACAGCTCGCCCAGGGCAATCCGCTCCAGCAGCCAGTCAGGGGTGCACAGGGCCATGCTCACGAAGCCTCCAGCGCGGTCCACAAGCCCATCTCCAGGCCTCCGCCGCGCCCTCCGCCCACTGGAACACCACCCTGCCCTGGAACTGTCACCTGCCCGTGAGGACACGCCCCGACGTCGAGTGGCGCAGGTGCGCGGATGTGGGCCTCGACTCGGGCGGGGGGCTAATAGGTGAGGACCATCAGCTCCTCGTCCACGTAGGCGCCGCCGATCTTCAAGGCCCGGGGCTCCACGCCGTAGGTCTGGAAGCCGACGGAGCGGTACAGCGCGTGCGCGGACGTGTTGCCGGCGACGACGGCGAGCAGGAGCTGCTCGACGCCGGGCAGCTTCCGTCCCTCGGCGATGGCGGCCTGGAGCAGCCGGCGGCCCAGCCCGCGCGACTGCGCCTCCGCCGGGACGTACATGCCCCAGACCACGGCCTTGTGCGCGCTCTTGCGGCGAGGCTCCCGGCGCACGCCCACCATGCCCACCAGCTTCGTCCCATCATAGGCGCCGAGCACCCGCTGCGAGTCGCTCGACTCCAGCCGCGGGCGCATCTCGTCGAGCGAGCGCAGGGACTCCTCCTCGAACGAGGTGCCGAACGACTCCGGGTGCTCCTTGAGCGCGCGCAGCCGCAGGGCGAAGAAGGCCTCCACCTCCGAGGGGAAGATGGGGCGCAGGGCGATGTCCCCCTCCCCGCTCGAGCGCCCCTCCTCCTTGAGCACCGCGGTGAAGCCCTGGACGAAGTCCGGGTAGCGCGGCGACCAGCCCAGCTCCTTGAGCCGCGCGTTGGAGATGGCCCGATCTCCCCGGAGCGACTCGTGCAGCGTCTCCAGCGGCACGCGGGGCGGCGGCGTCATGCCCAGCCGGTGCGCCAGCCAGGTGACGGTCTCTTCCAGCGGCGCGGCCCGGTCATCCGCCGCGCAGTAGAGCGCGCCCGGCGTGCCGCGCTCGAGCACCGCGAGGATGGCCGCGCCCAGGTCATCGACGTGGATGCGGGAGATGCGCCCGCCTTTGTCCGGGAGCCGGAGGTTGCCGGAGAGCAGCCGCGAGTGCGCGCCGCGCCCCGGGCCATAGATGCCGGCGATGCGCAGCACCATCGCGCCCAGCGGCAGGTAGCGCGACTCGGCCTCCAGTCGCGGCAGCGACGCGGGCCAGGTGACGTCCACCGGCGTGTCCTCGTCCACCACGCCGCGCGCGCCGCCGTAGACGCCGGTGGAGGACAGGTACATCAGCCGCGCGGGGGGCTGGGCCGAGAGCGCCTGGGCCAGGGCCACGTCGAGCCCGGCCTCGGGCGGAATCGAGACGACCACGTGCGCGCCCTTCGTCTGGAGGAGCGCGTCCTCCAGCGAGGCGACGCGGGCGCCCGCGCGCTGGAGCTCCTCGCGGCGGGCGGTGTCCCTGGTGGTCGCGAGCACCTCGCGCCCCGCCCGGGCTTGACTGACCGCGAGCCGCGTCAGCGTGTATCCAGAGCCCAGCAGGACGAGAGGTGGCGTCATGCCCCCCGCGATAACGGGAGCGGGGGGCGAACGCAAGGCGGGACGTGTCGACTACAGCTCCGCGCTGGCGCGCGGGTCGATGATTCCGCACTCCTTGATTTTGTAGAGCAGCGCCTTGTAGCTGATGCGCAGCTTGCCGGCCGCGCGCCGCTTGTTCCACGCGGTGCGCTGGAGCATCGCCAGGATGGCCTCGCGCTCGGCCAGCATCGCCGCGCGCTTGCCGATGTCCTTCAGCGACAGCTCGCCCGTCGGCGGAGGCGGAGGCGGAGGCTGGGGCACGTCGAACGGGTTGACGTAGCGCGGCGCCGGAATCACCGAGTTGAGCGGCTCGTGCACCACGGGCGTCGGCGCGTGCGGCTGCATGTGGGACAGGGCCGTGGCGCCGGCCACGTTGCGCGAGGGCATCTCCAGCACCTGGACGGACGAGGCCGGCGGCGCGCGCACGGGCTCCTCCAGGCCCCGGCCGCCGTAGACGCTGTCGTCGCCGGCGTACGCGGTGGGCAGCGACGGGGCGCTCGCGGGAGCGCGGCCCTCGCCGTGGAGCTCGTCGAGCACCAGCGTCGGGTCCTTCAGCACGCACAGCCGGCGCACCATGTTCTCCAGCTCGCGCACGTTGCCCGGCCAGTCGTAGTCCGCGAAGGCCTGGAGCACCTCGGTGGGCAGCTCGTTGACGCCGGAGATGTACTGGCGGCCGTACTTCTTGAGGAAGTGGTCCGTCAGCGGCATCACGTCCTCGCGCCGCTCGCGCAGGGGCGGCAGCCGGATGGCCACCACGTTGAGGCGGTAGTAGAGGTCCTCGCGGAAGTTGCCCAGGGCAATCTCCTTCTCGAGGTCGCGGTTGGTCGCCACCACCACGCGGCTGTCCACGCGCACGCTCTTCTTGCCACCGACGCGGAAGAACTCCTCGTCCTGCAGCACCTGGAGCAGCTTGGCCTGCAGCCGGATGGCCATCTCGCCAATCTCGTCCAGGAAGATGGTGCCCTGGTCGGCCAGCTCGAACTTGCCGGGCTTCTCCGCCGTGGCGCCCGTGAAGGCGCCGCGCTCGTGGCCGAACAGCTCGCTCTCCAGCAGCTCGCCCGGCAGCGCCGCGCAGTTCACCTTGATGAAGGGACGGCCTCGGCGCTGGCTGCGCGCGTGGATCTCACGCGCGATGACCTCCTTGCCCGTGCCGGACTCGCCCAACAGCAGCACCGGGACGTTCTCGTTCGCGATGCGCTCCACCAGCGCGCGCGCCCGACGCATGGACGGCGACGTGGAGATGAGCACGCGCGCGTCCGCGCCCGTGTCCACCACCGGCCGGGGCGCCACGCCCTGGACCACCGGCTGACGCTCCGGGGCACGCGTCCCCAGCGCGCGCGCCAGCGCGTCCTGCAGCTCGTCATTGCCCAACGGCTTGGACAGGTAGTCGCTGGCGCCCATCTTCATGGCCCGCACCGCGTCGTCCGCGCCCGTCAGGCCACTGAGGACGACGACGGGGGCGTTGCCCCCCTGCCCCCGGTAGCGGCGCAACACCTCCAGGCCGCTCATCTCGGGCATGACGACGTCCAGCAACACCGCGTCGAACGAGCCTCCCGCGAGCATCTCCAGCGCCTGCGCGCCACTGGACGCACAGCGCACCTGATAGCCCGCGCTCCCAAGCAACTCGGACAGGAAGGTGCGAACCGACTCCTCGTCATCCACCACCAGCACCGCGATCCGATCCATCCCCTCGCCTCCGCTCGCCCTCTGCATCGAACCTCCGCCCATCCTCACACCGAGAGCCGGGTCATGGACCCAGCCCCTCGACGAAATTCACGCGTGCGCCGCATCTCCTGCTGCGCCGCGCTCAAGAGCTGCATCGGCGTCCCCACGGTGTCCGGGAAGCTCACGGCCCCCAGCTCCAACGTGGTGCGCACCACCCGTCCATCCACCTGGAAGCGGGCCGCCTCGAACCTCGCGGCCACCCGCGACAACAACACCGGCACCGCCTCCGCGGGCGTGCCCGGCAACATCAGCGCGAACTGGCTGTCGCCCACCCGGGCCACCGCGTCCGCCTCGCGAACCGTCTGCCCCAGCACCACCGCGCTGTACACCAGCAGACGCTCCGCCATGCCCCGCCCGTACTCCTTGCGAAGCGCGCTCCAGCCCCCCACCTCCGCCGCCACCACGGAGAACGTCCCGCCGTAGCGCTCGCACCGGCGCACCTCCAACCCCATCAGCGCCAGCAGGAACGGCTTGTTGTAGACGCCCGTCACCGGGTCATGCAGCGCCAGCGCCGTGTCCTCTTCCTCACCCGCCGCGGCCCGCAGGACCGCGGCCTTCAGCCGCAGCTGCGCGTGCAGCTTCACCGCCAGCTCCGCCCCGCTGCCCCCGCGCGGCACCACGTCCACGCACTGCCCCTTCTCCAGGCAGTGCTGGTAGGCCCCCGCGTCCTGGGGGTCCACCATGTACAGCAGGGGCACGGTACCTCGGCTGAGCTGCCGCAGCCGCCGGGCCACCTGCACGGCGCTGAAGTCGGGCGCCTGCACCGCGAGGATCACCGCCTCCGGCCGGATGACCTCGAACAGCGGCACCGCCGCGTCGAAGCGAGTCACGGGAACCACGCGGAAGCCGGCCTCCCCGAGGAGCATCCGGGTCCGCTCCAGGTCGTCCGCCCTCGGCTCGATGAGCAGCACGGTGGGCGGCTGTCCCGCCTTCCCCACCCGCTTGCGTCGAACGCTCACCACATCCGCCTCCCCACCAGAATTTTCTCCACCGCTCCTCCGGCGCGTGCCCGGAATTACAGTCTCCAGCCCTTCCCTGACCTCTTCATCCCCCCGGATTTCCTGGGGAAGGGCATTCGGCTACCCATCCTGGGCAGCGGTTTTAGCAATGGACATGCCACCTTGGACTTCACGCAGCCGGGCCTCCAGCTCGGCCTCCGTGACGCGGTATTTGAAGGCGGGCACCCCGTCGATGACGATCACCGGGATGTCGTAGCGCCACCGCTCGAACAGTTCCGGAGACTCCAGGATGGAGATGAGCCGCAGCTCGAAGGGGATGCGAGCGCGGACGGCCTCCACGACGTCGGCTGCCTTGTCGCAGAGCGAGCATTTGGGTTTCGAGTAGATCTCGACTCTCATGGCGTGCAGGATGGGCGGCCGATGCGCGGCCTGACTGGTGACTTCTCGACGATGCCCCTCAAGGACCTCGTCGTCTACCTCGGGAACCGACGGGCCACCGGCTCGCTCAAGGTGGAGCGCGGGGACGTGCGCAAGCAATGGGTCCTGCGTGACGGGCAGGTCGTTTGCGCCAGCTCCAATCAGCCTCGGGAGTTCTTCGGTCAATTCCTCATCAACATGGGGCATCTGACGGAGGCCCAGTTGGAGAAGGCCTTCGCCACGCAAGCCCAGACGCGGGTGTTCCTGGGCAAGGTGCTGGCGACGTCGGGGGTGGTGCCGGAGGCGACGGCGCGCTCGACGTTGAGCCACAAGTTCCGGGAGATGATGCTGGACGCCTTCCACTGGCAGGAGGGGGAGTTCACCTTCGAGGCCTCGGACACGGCGCCGGACATCGCCGGGCTGGATGTGGAAGTGGACCTGGTGGACATCCACCGCGAGGGCGAGTTCCGGGAGACGGCGTGGGAGGCCATCCGCGCGGTGTTCCCCACGGGCGGCACGCGGCTGGCGGTGGACGAGCGCAAGCTGCCCGAGCGCAAGCCTGGCAGCATGGACGAGCGCATCATCCAGCTCATCCATGACGGGCTGAGCATCGACGGAATGGCGCGGGCGCTGCACGCCACGGACTTCTTCCTGTATCAGCGGCTGTACGCGCTCTATCGGCTGGACGCGGTGAAGGTATCGGACGAGGCGCCCGTTCCCGTCACGGCGGCGGTGGTGGAGGAGGAGAAGCAGGAGGGCGGCGTCATCGGCGCGGAGTCGTCCTCGGACGAGGTGCTGCAGGCAGCGCAGCTCTTCCTGGACGCGGGCAATGTCCGGGATGGCGAGGCGCTCGCGCGGCAGGCACATGAGATGTCGCCGTCGCCCCGCTCCGCGGCGCTGGTGAAGTCCGCGCAGGAGAAGCTGCTGGCCGAGCTGCGCCGGGAGCTGATGGACTCGGCGAAGGTGCCGGCTCTCCTGGTGGCGCCCGCGAACCTCAAGACGCTCCAGCTCACCGCGCCGGAGCGCTACCTGCTGTCGCGCATCGACGGACGGCGGGACGTGGCCGCCATCGTCCACGTGTCGCCGCTGCAGGAGCTCGACGCGCTGAAGTTCCTCCACGGCTTCGTGGACATGGGGCTGGTGAAGCTCACCGCGCGGTAGGCGGCGCGGCGCGCTCGCGGTCGGGGCGAGCCGACCTCACGCCTCGCGGAGGCTGACGCCAAGGGAAGGCGCCGCGTCGTGCGTCGTCCCCACCGGCACGAGGACACGAGCACCTCGCGAGAGCGCTTGCCCGCGAGAGCCAGCACGAGTTCCACGCGCACCTCGCGCTCAGTGCTTGCCCGCGAGCGCTAGCACGAGGCCACGCACGCCTCGCGCTCAGTGCTTGCCCGCGAGCGCCAGCACGAGGACACGAGCACCTCGCGAGAGCGCTTGCCCGCGAGCGCCAGCACGAGGACACGAGCACCTCGCGAGAGCACTTGCCCGCGAGCGCCAGCACGAGGACACGAGCACCTCGCGAGAGCGCTTGCCCGCGAGCGCCAGCACGAGCACACGAGCACCTCGCGAGAGCGCTCGCCCGCGAGCGCCAGCACCAGGCCACGCACACCTCGGAGCGTTCGCCCTCGAGCGCCAGCACCAGGCCACGCACACCTCGCGCTCAGTGCTTGCCCGCCGCCGACGCGGGCGCGGTGACTTCGACGGGCGCGGGCACGCGCTCGAGTCCGAGCCGAATCGCCTCACGTCCAAGCCACGTGCCGCGGATGCGCCACTTCGGGTCATTGACCACGAGCGCGGCCACGGCGACACGCGGGTTGTCCCGGGGCGCGAAGCCGACGAACCACGAGTAGTCCCGGAAGGGATTGCGGTCCGCGAGCGTGCCCGTCTTGCCCACCGCGTCGTCCACGCGGAAGTGCCGCTCCCGGAAGACGCCGCGCGCCGTGCCGTGCGTGACGGTCGTCTCCAGCATGTCGGTCAGCGCCTTCGCCGCCTCGGACGTCAGCACGCGCTCGGGCTCCTCGGGGGGCAGCAACACACCGGGCCTCGGCTCGGGCTCCACCAGCACCGGGTCCACCCACAGCCCATCGTTCGCGGCCACGGACGCCACCAGCGCGCCGTGCAGCGGCGAGAGATAGACATCCCCGAACCCCGCCCCCGTGTTCGCCAGCGCGAAGCCCTCCTCCGGCACCGCCGCGAGCGACACGTCCGTGGGCACCACGAAGTCGATGGCGCGGTTGAAGCGGAAGCGCGCGGCCATGTGCCGCAGCACCTGCGCGGTGAGGTGCTTCTGCGTGAGCTTGGCGAAGATGACGTTGGCGCTCTTGCCCATCGCCAACGCCAGGGAATAGCAGGCCCCGTCCCGCTCACTGTCCTCCAGGTGCCGCTCCGTCAGCCGCCGCTTGCCGCCGTGGAAGCACTCCTCCAGCTCCGGCGAGACACCGGCCTCGAGCAGCGCGCTGCCCGTGACGATCTTGAAGATGCTCGCCGCCGGGAACACCGCGCGGAAGGGCAGCCCGCGCAGTTCCGGCTGCGCCGCCGAGTGCTCCGCCAGCGCCAGCACCCGGCCCGTCGACGGCTCCAGCACCACGGCCGCGCCGTACGGCACCTCGTAGTCGCGGAGGATCTTCGTCAACTGCGCCTGGAGCACCGGGTCCACGGTGAGCACCTTCTCCTCACCGTTCTTCTCCTTCACCACCAGCCGCTCACCCTGCAGCTTCGCGCGCGCCAGCAGGTCCTGGGACTTCGACATCGTCCGCAGCGTGGTGATGGGGGGCGCCGTCAACCGCGAGGGCACCGGCGAGGGCGGCACCAGCCCGGGCACCGTCACCAGCGTGGCCAGCCCACCGTCCGCCCCACCCTGCACCGCGGCCGCCGCCACCGCCTCCGAGTCCGAGCCTCCGTCCTCTCCCGGAATTCCTTGGGCTTCCAGTGGACCGCCACCGCCCGCATGGGCCCCAGGGCCCGCGTCGTCACCGCCCGCGAGCGCCACCGCCGTGCCCCCCGCATCCGCGGAGGACGCCACGACCCCCGCGTCCTCCGAGCCCACGGCCGGAGCACTCCCGGACGGGGACGCGTTCGCCCCCAGCAGGAGGGAGAGCGGCAGCAGGGCGGCGGCGGACAGGAGTCGTCGGCGAATCGTCATGTGCGGCGCTAGGGGGCGAGGAGGGGGTGAGGCAGGCGAATCCTAGCGGCTGGCGGCCCGCTGTCCACGGACGCTTCCCTGCCCGCCCGAACGGCGCCCGCGTCAAAAACCAGGCGACGACGTGTGCACCTCCCCAGTAGGGTCCTTCACACTTTGGACGGACTGAAAGAAACCCTGGTCATCTGGAGCGCGGAGCTGCGCCGGGCCGTGCGCAGCGGGCGCGCGGTGGTGCTGCTCGGGCTCTACAGCATGTTCTCCGCGCTGGTGCTGCTGGTGGTCGGCTGGCTCGCCCGAGAGGTCCGAGCGGCGGTGAACCAGAAGCTCGCCGAGGCCGGAGGCGCGGACGCGGACACCTCCGCTCGCTTCGCCGAGGAGATGCGCAAGGGCGTGCTGGGCTTCCTCACCAGCAACGACACCGCGATGATGGAGGCCCTGGCGCAGGTGCCCATCGAGGTGCTGCTCGTCTTCAAGGTCACCCTCTTCTTCCTGCCCGCCTACGTCGCGCTGATGGGGTTCGACCAGATCAGCGGTGAAGTCGGCCCACGCTCCATGCGCTACCTCACGGTGCGCGCCCGCCGCTCCTCGGTGCTGCTGGGCAAGTTCCTGTCCCAGGCGGCGCTGCTGGTGGGCCTGGTGCTCGTCATCGACCTGGCCATCTTCATCTACGCGCGCATCGCCAACCCGGACTTCGGCTTCGCCGCGCTGAGCCTCAACCTGCTCAAGTTCTGGATGGCCGCCATCGTCTTCTCGCTGTCCTACGTGGCGCTCACCACGCTGTGCTCCAGCCTCTTCCGCAGCCCCGCGGTGAGCCTGGTCTTCAACTTCATCCTCCTGTTCGTCTTCTGGCTGATGGACACCGTGGGCCGGGCCTCCAGCGTGGTGGACGCGGCGTCGGGCCAGCAGGAGGGAGCGCTGCGGTTCCTGCGCTACCTGTCGCCCTCCTATTACGCCGGGGACCTGCTGCACCCGAGCTTCACCGAGTTCGGTGTGAGCGGCGCGGCCTACGCGGGCTTCGCGACCATCTTCCTGCTGGGGGCCTACGGCGCCCTGCGCGCGAGGGACCTGTGAGCGAGCTGGCCATCGAGTTGTTCGGCATCACCAAGCGCTTCGGCCCCAAGGTCGCGGTCAACAACGTCAGCTTCTCCGTGCCCAGGGGCGCGGTGTACGGCCTCATCGGCCCCAACGGCGCTGGCAAGACGACCACCTTCTCCATGATGTGCGGCTACCTCTATCCGTCCGAGGGCACGCTCAAGGTCATGGACGTGGACCCCACCACCCCCGGCGCCCTCAAGGGCCGGCTGGGCGCCCTGCCCCAGGACGCGGTGCTGCCCCCCGGCTGGGAGGTGGGCGCGCTCCTGATGTACTGGGCGAAGCTGTCCGACCTCGACGCCCCCGAGCGCGAGGCCCGCGAGGCGCTGGAGAAGGTCGGGCTGAGGGAGGCCTGGAACGTCCAGACGCAGGCGCTCAGCCACGGCATGGCCAAGCGCACCGCCATGGCGCAGGCGCTCATGGGGCAGCCCCCGCTGGTGCTGCTCGACGAGCCCACCGCCGGACTGGACCCTCGCATCGCCGCGCAGGTGCGCCAGGTCATCAAGGACATGAAGGGCCGCCAGACGGTGGTGGTCTCCAGCCACAACCTCCAGGAGCTGGAGGAGCTGTGCGACGCGGCGGCCATCCTCGACAAGGGCACGCTGGCGCAGGACGGCAGCATGTCCGAGCTCACCGGGCAGGGCGCGGAGTTCCGCGTGCAGATCGCCCGCGGCACCGTCATCCCGCCCGAGATCGCCACCCTCCCCCACGTCACCGACGCGCGCCTGGAGGGCGAGCACGTCCTCGTGGTGCGCTTCGGCGGGCAGGTGCCTCCCGAGGAGGTCATCAGCCGCGTCGTCGCCCACCTGCTCCAGAGCGGCGTGCTCATCCTCGGCGTCAGCCGCGGCCGGCGCCTGGAGGAGCGCGTCCTCCAGTTGCTGTAGCCACCGGGTTTCAACCCACCTTGCGGACCCAGCCCACGTAGCTCGTCTCCCTGCGCTCCAGGCGGACGAGCTCGTGGCCCGTGGCCTCGCACCAGGCGGGCAGATCCGCCTCCAGGCCCCGGTCCGTGGACACCAGCTCCACGAGCGTACCGACGGGCAGCCGCCGCATCGCCTTGGCGATCTCCAGGATGGGCACCGGACAAGGCCTGCCGGAGGTGTCCACTCGCACGCTGTTGTCCATCCGCGAACTGTCTCCCATGGGTGAGATCCGAGCGTGCGGAATTTTTCCGAGAACCGCCCAGTTTTCGGGCCCCTGAGGGGCCTTGGTGGCGAGCCCGGAGGGCTTCCACTCGGCTTGCGTGTCTGGAAATCCCTCTGTTAAGTACCCCGGCCCTCTCGACTTTTCTCGTACATCCACGCTCGGGGCCGGAGTCGGACCTATGGCGAAGGAGCAGAACCCACCCATGAAGCCCAATATCATCGTGGCCCTGCTGGTCGGCCTGGTGCTTGGTTTCGTCGGCGGCCGCGTCTACAGCGGCTCTCCCACGAAGGCCGAAACCAAGCCCGCCGCTCAGGCCGGTCAGGCCAACCCCGCGCGCCGTCCGGTGGACCCCACCGTGTTCAAGGTTCCCGTCGAGGGTTCCCCCACCCGGGGCAACCCCGAGGCCCTCGTCACGTTGGTCGAGTTCTCCGACTACGAGTGCCCCTTCTGCAGCCGTGCGAACGTCACGGTGGAGAAGCTGGAGGAGGAGTACGGCAAGAAGCTGCGCGTGGTGATGAAGCAGAACCCGCTCTCCTTCCACGCTCGCGCCAAGCCCGCGTCCCTCGCGGCGCTGGCCGCTGGCGAGCAGGGCAAGTACTGGGAGATGCACGGCAAGCTCTTCGCCAACCAGAAGAAGCTGGATGACGCCTCCCTGGAGCAGTACGCCAAGGAGCTGGGCCTGAACCTGGACAAGTGGAAGGCCGACATGGCCAGCCCCGCGCTGTCCGAGGTCATCCAGAAGGACCAGACGCTGGCCGGCCAGCTCGGCGCGAGCGGCACGCCCGCCTTCTTCATCAACGGCCGCTTCCTCTCCGGCGCGCAGCCCATCGACAACTTCAAGGCGCTCATCGACGAGGAGCTCGGCAAGGCCGAGGCCCTGGTGAAGGACGGCGTCCGCCCGGCCCAGGTCTACGCGAAGATCATCGAGAAGGGCGCCGAGCGCGCCGCCCCCAAGGCGGCCCAGCAGCAGCAGCAGGCCCCCGCGGTGAAGAAGATCGACGTGCCGGCCGACTCGGCCTCCTTCGGCCCGGCCACCGCCAAGGTGACCATCGTCGAGTGGTCCGACTTCGAGTGCCCCTTCTGCAGCCGCGCCGTCCCCACGCTGACGCAGATCAAGAAGGACTACCCCAAGGACGTGCGCGTGGTGTTCCGTCACCAGCCACTGTCCTTCCACGCCAACGCCAAGGCGGCCGCCGAGGCCTCCGAGGCCGCGCGTGAGCAGGGCCGCTTCTGGGAGTACCACGACAAGCTCTTCGCCAACCAGAAGGCCCTGGACCGCGCCTCCCTGGAGAAGTACGCGCAGGAGCTGGGTCTGAACGTCGCCAAGTTCAAGGCCGCGCTCGACTCCGGCAAGTTCAAGGCGAAGGTGGAGGCGGACAGCGCCGCTGGCAGCGCCGTGGGCGCCAACGGCACCCCGACGTTCTTCGTCAACGGCCGTGAGCTCGTGGGCGCGCAGCCCTTCGACGCCTTCAAGCGCCTCATCGACGAGGAGATCGCCAAGGCCGACAAGCTGCTGGCCTCCGGCACCAAGCCCGAGGAGCTGTACGCGAAGCTCAACGCGGACAACGTGGCCAACGCCCCGGCCGCCGCCGCCCCCGGCGCCCCCGCCGAGCCTCCCGTCCAGAAGGTCGACGTCGGCAACGCCCCGGTGAAGGGTCCCGCGAACGCGCCCGTCACCATCGTCGCCTTCTCCGACTTCGAGTGCCCGTTCTGCAGCCGCGTGGTCCCCACGCTCAAGCAGATTGAAGACCAGTACCAGGGCAAGGTGAAGGTGGCCTTCCGCAACCAGCCGCTGCCCATGCACGCCAACGCCAAGGCCGCCGCGGCCGCCGCGCTGGCCGCGCACGAGCAGGGCAAGTTCTGGGAGATGCACGACAAGCTCTTCGCCAACCAGCGCGCGCTGGACCGGGCCTCGCTGGACAAGTACGCGCAGGAGCTGGGCCTGAACGTGGAGAAGTTCAAGGCCGCCCTGGACAGCAACAAGTTCGCCCAGCAGATCGAGGCGGACGCGGCGGACGCCGGCCGTCTGGGCGCCACCGGCACCCCGACGTTCTTCATCAACGGCCGCACCCTCGTGGGCGCCCAGCCGTTCGACGCCTTCAAGCGCGTCATCGATGAGGAGCTGAAGAAGGCCGGCGCGGTGGCGGCGGACCGCAAGTAGTCCGCTCCTCGCAGCCCTGAAGCACTCGAGGCCGTCGGACCGCTTGGGTCCGACGGCCTCTTGCTTTCACACGCCGCGGAGGCGCGGGACTTCAGGACACGGCGATGGCGTCGATCTCCACCTTGGAGCCGCGCGGCAGCGCCGCGACCTGGACGGTGGCGCGGGCCGGCGGGGCGCCGGTGAAGTAGCGGCCGTAGACCTCGTTGACGCGGGCGAAGTCACCCAGGTCCGTGAGGTAGATGGTGCTGCGCACCACGTGGCTGAAGTCCAGCCCGGCCGCCTTGAGCACCGCCTGGAGGTTGAGCATCACCCGCTCCGCCTGGGCGACGACGTCCCCCTGCACCATCTCCATGGTGACGGGGTCCAGGGGAATCTGCCCGGAGAGGAAGGTCATCTTCCCCGAGTCCACCTGCACCGCCTGCGAGTACGGACCGATGGCCTTGGGGGCCTGGTCCGAGTGGATGGTCTGTCGAGCCATGGAGCGCACCTCGAGGAGTCGGGCGGCCGGAGGTGGCCGCCGGATTTTCCTGGGCGCTCTACCACGAATGGCGGCCCTTTAGATTCGCTCCACGGAGTACACGCCACTCAAGCGCTCGATGGTGCGCATCAGGTCCGTGAGCTGCTTCAGGTCGGAGATGATGACCTCGAAGGTGTTCACGGCCCGGTCATCCCCGGTGGCCCGACAGTTGGCCTGGGAGATGTTGACGCCCTTCTTCGAGAAGATGTTGGAGATGTCCGCCAGGAGGCCCGTGCGGTCCGCGGTGAGCACGCGCAGGGTGACGGGGCGCTTGAAGTCTCCGCGCACATCCCAGCTCACGTCCACGCGCCGCTCGGGGTCCGTCGCGAGCGCCTTCTCACACCCCACCGTATGCACCGTGACGCCCCGTCCCCGGGTGATGAAGCCGGCGATGGGGTCGCCGGGGACGGGGTTGCAACACCGTCCGAAGCGCACCAGCACGTCATCCACGCCGCCAATCTGCACGCCGCTGCGGTTGCTGCGGCCCACCAGGCGCTTGGCCAGGTCCGTCACGCGCGACAGGCCGGGCAGCATGGACGAGCCGCCCGAGGACGCGCCGTTGCCGGAGGACTCCCCTCGGGGCGTGGCCTCCGCCTCGTTGCGCTTCTCCTCGGGCACCAGCCGCTGCACCAGCTGCTGCGGCGTCACCTTGCCGTAGCCCACCGCCACCAGCAGGTCGTCCTCGACGCGGAAGCCCAGCTCCTCGGCGACGCGCTTCACCTCGCCGTTCTTGAGCAGGCGGTTGAAGTTGAGCTGGAAGCGCTTGAGCTCGCGGTCCGTCAGCTCGCGGCCCAGTTGGAGGCTCTTCTCGCGCTGCTGCTGCTTGATGAAGCCGCGGATGCGCTGCTGCGCGCGGCTCGTCTTGACGAAGGTGAGCCAGTCCTTGGACGGGTGCTGCTGCGGGCTGGTGAGCACCTCCACCGTGTCGCCGTTCTTCAGCTTGTAGCGCAGGGGAACGATTTTGCCGTTCACCTTGGCGCCCACGCACCGGTTGCCCACGTCCGAGTGGATGGCGTACGCGAAGTCCACCGGCGTCGCGCCGCGAGGCAGCGAGCGCACGTCGCCCTTGGGCGTGAAGACGAAGACCTCGTCGGTGAAGAGGTCCACCTTCACCGTCTCGAGGAACTCCTTGGGGTCCTTCAGGTCCTGCTGCCACTCCATGAGCTGGCGCAGCCAGGCGAACTTCTCGTCATCCTTGGAGATGACCGCCTTGCCCTCCTTGTACTTCCAGTGGGCCGCGATGCCTTCCTCGGCGATCTTGTGCATCTCCGCGGTGCGGATCTGCACCTCCACGCGCTCGCTCAGGGGGCCAATCACCGTGGTGTGCAGTGACTGGTACATGTTCGGCTTGGGGATCGCGATGAAGTCCTTGAAGCGCCCCGGCACCGGCTTCCACATCTCGTGCACCAGGCCCAGCGCCTCGTAGCAGGCGGGCGCGGTGGGCGCGATGATGCGGAACGCGATGATGTCGTGGATCTGATCGAAGTCGATGCCCTGCGCCTTGATCTTCTTGTAGATGCTGTAGACGTGCTTGAAGCGGCCGCTCACGTCGCCCTTGAGGCTCCGCTCGGCCAGCTTGGTGCGCACCAGGTCGCAGGTGTCCTCGATGTACTTCTCGCGCTCCTTCTTGCGCTTGTTGAGCTTCTCCTGCAGCCCGAAGAACTCCTGCGGCTTCACGTAGCGGAAGCTCAGGTCCTCCAGCTCCGTCTTTATCCAGGAGATGCCCAGCCGGTTCGCCAGGGGCGCGTAGATGTCCAGCGTCTCCTGGGCGATGCGCGCCTGCTTCTCCTCGTTCATGTGGTCCAGCGTCCGCATGTTGTGCGTGCGGTCGGCCAGCTTCACGAGGATGACGCGGATGTCCTGCGCCATCGCGATGATCATCTTCCGGAAGTTCTCCGCCTGCTTCTCCTCCTGGGAGAGGCTGGCGGACGCGGAGAACTTGGACAGCTTGGTGACGCCGTCGACCAGCTGGGCCACCTCGGCGCCGAACAGCTCCGTGAGCTCCTCGGCGGTGGCGAGCGTGTCCTCGATGGTGTCGTGGAGCAGCCCGGTGACGATGGACGCCTCGTCCAGCTTCAGGTCGGCGAGGATGCCGGCGACCTCCAGCGGGTGGACGAGATAGGGCTCTCCCGACTTCCTCAGTTGGCCCTGATGCACCTTGGCCGAGTAGACGTAGGCCTTCTTGATGATGTCCAGGTCCGGGTCCGGGTGGTACGAGGAAACCCGTTGGAGGATGTCGTTCAGGCGGATCATCGAAGCAGGGGGAATCGTAACTTCGTGCCGGAGGGGGGGCAACGTTGCCCCACAGTGCCTGTCACATTTCTCTTCCGGGTTTGTCCCACCCGTCGCGTTCGCTTTCGTTGACCCGACGTTTTACGCGCTCGTAGATTCGCCTCCGCCCATGTCACAGCTCTTGTTGTCGGCTCTCTCCGTGGTTTGCCCGAACTGTGACGGGTTCAATCCGCCGCGCTCGGCCACCTGTGTACTGTGCGGCCAGGCCATGGGGGAGGCGCCCGCCGCCAAGGCCCCCGCGGCCAGGCCGGCCACCACGGGCC
>NZ_SRLW01000082.1:0-34976 GCF_006518215.1 Myxococcus sp. AB025B | reverse complement strand
GCCCTCCTGTCGCTCCCCGCGGACCGCCCCCGTCCGCCGCTCCAGCGCTTCCAGGGCGCTCGGCGGACGTTCCACATCCGCGAGGAGACGGCGCTGGCCGTCGATGCGCTCTGCCGCCAGGAGCGCGCCACGCTCTTCATGACGCTGCTGGCGGGCTTCTGCGCCCTGCTCCACCGCTACTCCGGCCAGGAGGACCTCCTCGTCGGCTCGCCCATCTCCGGACGCATCCGGCCGGAGGTCGAGGGACTCATCGGCTTCTTCGTCAACACGCTCACGCTGCGCAATGACCTGTCGGGCAACCCGCGCTTCACCGAGCTGCTCGCGCGGGTGCGCGAGACGACGCTCGGAGCCTTCGCCCACCAGGAGCTCCCCTTCGAGAAGCTGGTCGAGTCCCTCCAACCCGAGCGCACGCTCAGCCACGCGCAGCTCGTCCAGGTGATGTTCGTGTTGCAGAAGGCGCCCGCGCTGGAGGAGGACCCGTCCGCCTCGCTCCAGCTCTCCGCCCTGGCGGAGCCGTGGGAGACGGACACGGGGACCTCGAAGTGCGACCTCGTCCTCTACATGGCGAGGAGCGCCGAGGGCCTGCGCGCCACCTTCGAGTACGACACGGACCTCTTCGACGAGGCACGCATCGAGCGCATGGCCGGGCACCTCCAGGTGATGCTCGAGGCGGTGGCCGCCGACCCGCACCAGAGGCTCTCGGCGCTGCCCCTGCTCACGCCCGTCGAGCGCAACCAGGTGCTGCGCGACTGGAACAGCGCCTCCGCGGACTTCCCCCGGGACGTCTGCGTCCACGAGCTGTTCTCGCGCCAGGCCGCGAGGACTCCGGACGCCATCGCCGTCTCCTACGGCGGGCAGGGCCTCACCTATCGGGAGCTGGACGCGCGCTCCAATCAGCTCGCCCACCACCTGCGCTCACTCGGTGTGGGCCCCGAGGTGCTCGTCGGTCTGTGCGTCGAGCGCTCCGCGGACCTGGTCATCAGCATGCTCGGCATCCTCAAGGCAGGAGGCGCATACCTTCCGCTCGAGGCCTCCTATCCCACCGAGCGGCTGGCCTTCATGCTCCAGGACTCCCGCGTCTCGCTGCTCCTGGTCCACGCGTCCAGGCTCCAGCAGCTGCCCCCCTTCGAGGGGCCGGTGGTCCGCATCGATGACGAACGGGAGGTCATCGCCCGGTGCTCCGAGCTGCCGGGGGTCTCCAGCGTCTGCTCCGACAACCTCGCCTACGTCATCTACACCTCCGGCTCCACCGGCAGGCCCAAGGGCAGCGCCATCCTCCATCGGGGAATCTCCGCCCTGCTCTTCCAGACGAACTTCGTGCGCTTCTCGCCGAAGGACCGCGTCGCCCAGGCCTCCAACGCCTCCTTCGACCCGAGCACCTTCGAAATCTGGGGGGCGCTGCTGAATGGGGCCCGGCTGGTCGGCATCACCGCGGACCCGGCGCGCGAGCCCCACGAGCTGGCCGCCCAGATTCGGGACGAGGCCATCACGGTGATGTTCGTCACCACCGCGGTGCTCCACCTGCTGGCGCGGCAGATTCCGGAGGCGTTCCGCGACGTGCACACGCTCGTGTTCGGAGGCGAGGCCGCGGACCCGCTGGCGCTGCGAGAGGTGCTCCGACACGGGCCGCCGCGCCGCCTGCTCAACGGCTACGGCCCCACCGAGTGCACCGTCTTCTCGACCTTCCACGCCATCGACTCACCGCCGCCGCTCGGACAACCCGTCCCCATCGGGCGGCCCATCACCAACGGCCCGGTCTACCTGCTGGACGAGCACCTGAGGCCGGTGCCCGTCGGTGTCCCCGGAGAGCTGTACGTCGCGGGTGAGCGGCTGGGCCGTGGTTACTTCCATCGTCCGGACCTCACCGCGCGCACGTATGTGCCCGACCCCTTCGCCACCCAACCGGGCGGGCGTCTTTACAAGACGGGCGACCTGGGCCGCTATCTCGCCAACGGCCGCATCGAGTACCTGGGCCGCGCCGACCTGCAGGTGAAGATTCGCGGCTTCCGGGTGGAGCTGGGCGAGGTCGAGGAGTCGCTGCGGCAGCACCCCTCCGTGGAGGACTGCACGGTGGTGGCGCTGGAGGTGGGAGGGGACCGCAAGCTGGCCGCGTTCCTCGTGTCGCGGGGACAGGCGCCCGCGCAGTCCTCCCTTCGTGCGTGGCTGCGGGAACGATTGCCCGAGCACATGGTGCCGACGTCCTTCACGGTGCTGCCCGCGCTGCCGCTCACGCCGAACGGCAAGGTGGACCGACGGGCCCTGCCCTCGCCCGAGGCGCCCCAGGGGGAGGCCTCCACGCAGCAGGCCCCGCGCACCTTCACGGAGGAGACGCTCTGCCGGATGTGGGCATCCCTGCTGGGGATGGCCCGCGTGGGCATCCACGACAACTTCTTCCAGTTGGGTGGGCACTCGCTCCTGGCCACACAGGTGGTGTCGCGGGTGCGCGCCGAGCTGGGGGTGGAGGTCTCGCTGCGCACGTTGTTCGCGGCGCCCACGGTGGCGGACCTGGCCAGGCACGTCGCCCGCGCGGAGCCCCCCGTGACGCTCGCGCGGCCGGTGCCTCCGCTGCGCAAGGTGTCCCGGGAAGGAGCCCTGCGGGTGTCGTTCGCGCAGGAGCGCCTGTGGCGGTTCTTCCAGCGGGCTCCCGAGTCCAGCGCCTACAACATCCCGCGCGCGTTCCAGTTGAAGGGACGATTGGAGGCACGGCACCTCGAGGCGGCGTTCCAGGGGCTCATCGCCCGACATGAGACCTTGCGAGTCACCTACTCCGAGGAGGACGGAGTGCCGCTGCAGCACCTCCAGGCATCGATGGACTTCCCCTTCCGGGAGGTGGACCTCCGAGGGCGGGAGGACCGCGAGGAGGAGGCGCGACGCCTGATGTTGGAGTCCGCGCTGCGTCCGTTCGATTTGACGCGCGGGCCGCTGCTCCACGGGATGCTGCTCCGACTGGAGGACGAGGAGCACCTGCTGTTCTGCTGCATGCACCACATCACGGCGGATGGCTGGTCCATGGGCGTCATGGCGCGAGAGCTCGGCCGGCTCTACACGGCCAGCGTCACGGGGGGAGCGCATGGGCTGCCGCCGCTGGGCATCCAGTATCCCGACTACGCGGCCTGGCAGCGCGACTGGCTGTCCGGGGCGGAGCTGAAGGAGCGGCTGGGGTTCTGGCAGAAGGCGCTCGCAGGAGCGCCCACGCGGCTCGACCTCCCCGCGGACAAGCCGCGGCCCTCGGTGCGGACGTTCAACGGGCGCAATCTGACCGTGGCGCTGGGCGTGGAGCGCAGCCAGGCCCTGAATGCGCTCTGTCGGCAGGAGCAGGTGACGCCGTTCATGGCGTTGCTCGCCGTCTTCGGCGCGGTGCTGGCAAGGAAGGCAGGGCAGGAGGAGGTGGTCATCGGCTCGCCCATCGCCAACCGCCTCCGTCCCGAGCTGGAGCCGCTCATCGGGATGTTCGTCAACGGGCTGTGCCTGCGGGTCAACCTCCAGGGCCGCCCCGCCTTCCGGGAGCTGCTCCAGCGCGTGCGCGAGGAGACCCTGGCGGGGTATGCCCACCAGGAGGTCCCGCTGGACCAGGTGATGGCCTCACTCGGGGTGGAGCTGCCCGCCAACCGCCCGCCCGTGTTCCAGGTGATGTTCGTGCTGCAGAACGCACCCACCGCGCCGCTGGAGCTGCCGGGGCTCACGGTCCTCAACGAGCCCGTCAATCGCGGCTCCGTCACTTATGAGATGACGTTGGCGCTGACGGAGACGCCCGAGGGGTTCTCGGGCATCCTGGAGTTCAACACCGACTTGTTCGAGCCCACCACCGCGGCGCGCCTCCATGCGGAGCTGTTGGAATCGCTGGACGCCGTGCTGGCGGACCCGGATGCGAGCCTGGGACCGGAGGCGCGCGCGGGCTAGAAGCAATCCCCGCAGGCATAGGTGCCCGTCGGGCCCGCGTCGTAGGACGCCGAGCCCGATTCACAATACAGATGCAGGACGTTGTAGTTCCCGGGCCCGGCGTAGTTGCAGGGCCCGGTGTGTGCCGCCAGTCGCCTGCACTGCCAGAGATAGAGCGAGGTGTATCCCGAGGGACAACACAGCGCGGGCATGATGGCGAACCCCCTGCGCGAAAAGGAAAGACCCGGCCGGCCACGAGTGCCGACCGGGTCTGGATGAGCCCGAACAGGGGTTGTCCGCTCAGTGCGAGGCCTGCAACGCCTTGCGCTCCTTGGCGCAGAGCTGGATGAGCTCAATCATGCTCATGCTGCCGTTGCCGGTGTCGAACTTCTGGTCCTTGAAGTCGGGGTACCCGTTCTCCAGGATGCGCCCCTCCGCGATGCAGTCGTTGAGCTGCGCGAGCGCCTCGGGCTTCTTGCCCTTGGAGAGCAGCGCCTTCGCGGTGTCATACGCCTTGCGCTGGCCCTCCTGGAAGCGCAGCTCCACGTCCGCCTTCTTCTGCGGCGCCTGGATCGCCTCCGCCGTCTGCGCGCACTGGGCCATCACGTCCTGCGGCCGGGTGGGAATCCCCTCCACCAGCACGTCCACCCCGGCGAGGCTCGCGTTCTCCTTCACCATCCTCGCGCCCTCGTCCTGGCAGGCCCGGAGCTTCTCCGCCGCGCTCGCGTACAGCTCCTTGCGCTTGCGCAAATCCTTGGAGGACGCCGCCGACGCGAACGCCTTGCCGGCCGCCGCCAGCGCCTCCCCCGTCAGCTGCCGCAAGGTCCTCGCCTGCTTCGCGAACTCCAGCGCCTCCACCAGCTTCAGCCACTCGGCGCGCCCCCGCTCCGCGTTCGCCGCGTAGCCCGCGTCCTGCCGCTCCAGCGCCGCGTTCGCCTCGAAGAACTGCATCACCTCGTCCACGCCCTTCGACGCCGTCTCCACGTCGCCGTCCGTCGCGGAGATGCTCTTGGCCGCCTCCAGCTTCTCCTTCGTCAGCGCCAGTCGCGTGGACAGCTGCGCCCGGGCGTCCGCCGCGGACAGGACGATCTTCCGGCGGTTGATCCGCTCCGCCAGCTCCGCCATGCGCTCCTTCGTCTCCTTGGCGTAGATGGCGTAGTCGCGGTCCTTCTTCACGAACGCGGCCCCCGCCTCCAGCACCACACCAATCTGCTTCACGGCGTTGTCCGCCTCCTGCAGCTGCGCCGGGGTGGGAGACTCCTTCTGGATCTGCGTTACGAGCGCCGCCGCGTTCTTGCGCGCCTCGTCCACCTTCATCCGCTGCTGCGTCAGGTCGACCTCGTACCGGCGCCGCTCCATCGTCGCCCGGCCGTCCTTGAGCAGCTGCCGCGCCTCCGCCGCCGAGGGGCTGACGGCCGGGTTCTTCACGTGCACCGTCTCGAGCGTCTTCTCCAGGACGACCATCGCCGTCTTGGCCTCCTCGAACTGCTCGGGCGTCACGGCCCGCTTCTCCACGTTGCGCAGGGCCTGGACCACCTCGGCGCGGGCCGCGTCGAGCGTGCGGACCTGGAGCGCCACCTCCACCTCGACGAGCGTGTTCTTCACCTCGCCCAGGTACTGGCCGATGGCCTGGCTCCTCGCCGCCTGGGGCTCGTACTTGTCCACCAGCTTGCGCGCGACGAAGGCCGCCGTCTTCGCCTCGGCGAGCTGCTCGGGCGTGGGGCGGCGGGCCCGGAGCGCCTTCGCGGACGCGCGCAGCTCCTCGTGCGCGGGCTCCAGCTCCACCTTGACCCGGGAGACGCCCGCCTGGACGACGAGCTCATCCATCCGGCGCCGCGCCTGGGTGATCTCCGCGCGGGCCTTGTCCGCCTCCGCGCGGTACGCCTTGTCACGCGCCTCCAGCGGCGAGCCCTCGTCGAGCGTCTTCTGCAAGGCCACCGTGGCCTTGTCCGTCGCGGAGAACCTCTCGTCCGACCAGGCCTTGTTCACCTCCGCGAGCGCGTTCGCCAGCGACTTGCGGCTCTCGTCCAACAGCCCGCGCTGCTTCTGCGCCGACTGCTGCAGCCACCGCTCGTCGAGCGTCTTCTCGTGGCGGGCGATGGTCGCGTCGACCTCGGTGAGGTACTGGGCGAACTTCGGGTCCTGGCTCTTCAAGGGCCGCCCCTCCTCCGCCAGCTTCTTGAGCCCGTCCACCGCGGCGCGCGCCTCGTCCATGCCCTTGGAGCCGGCGTCCTCCTTCACGAGCTTCGCCATCCGCTCGTTCAGGGGCGCGAGCGCGCCGTCGATGCGGCGGCGGAACTCGTGGATGTGGACCTTGGCGCGGCGCTCGTCCACGTACTCACGCTGCGTGCGCAGCTGCTTGCGCGCGGCGAGGACGAGCTTGGCGTACTCCAGGTCCTCCGTCTCGAAGCTCGCCCCCGCGTTGAGCGCGTCCTTCAGCGCCTCCACCGCCACGACGGCGGCGTCGAGGTCCACGTTTCGCGGCGGCTCCACCTCGATTTTCTGGACGGCCGTCGCGAGCGCCGCGCGAGCCGACTCCACCTTCTTCGTGGCCTCCGCGATGGACTTCGCGGCGCCGGCCTCCGCAGACGCGGCGAAGGCCTCGGCGGAGGCGAGGATGCACAACCCCATCAACACCAGCACAGAAGTACGTACCATTCACACCAACCTACTACAGCGAGGCCGGGGGAGCCCCGGCATAGTGGAAGCGTCCTGAAGGCTGGCGGGAACTGAACGCGAGGTGGGAGACCCACGGACTCCCACCTGGGCCAGCAGACGACCAGGCGCCGGTCAGCTCCTCGCTGGGCAACCCCCGACACCTCACACCGGAGGAGCACCTCCAGGTGCTCGCCACGCTGACGCGCCTGCGCTCCGACGTGACGACGAAGGCCGGCTGCGTACGAGGGCCTCCTGGGCCGGAGCTCCGGCCCCTCAGGTCCGAAGGACGGCGACCGCCTCCACCTCGAAGAGCATCCCGTCCAGCGCCAGCCGGGGCACGGGAATCAGCGTACAGGTCGGCTTCATTCCACCACCCCAGGCCGCGTCCAGCTCGGGGCCGATGATGCGGAGCTTCTCCTCCGTGTGGTCCACCACGAGCATCGTGAGCTTGGCGACGTCGCCGACGCCCGCCCCCACCGACGCCAGCGCGGTGCGGACATTCTGGAGCGCCTGCCTCACCTGGAGGCGGAAGTCGGGCTCCAGCGCGCCGTCCTCACGCTCGCCGCCCTGCCCCGCCAGGTAGATGAGCCGGGTTCCGGCCGCCACCTGCGCCACGTGCGAGAAGCCATAGGGCGCCGGGTCGAACAACCCCTTCGGATTCGTCAGGACCAACGGCGGAGTCTTCGAGGATTCAGTGCTCTGTCCCATGATTCACCTGTGTGGAGTCCGCCCCCAATATGCGAGCGGGCATTCCCACCTTCAATCGAATCGGACCCGGGGCGTCGTCAGCGCGGCGCGGCCGACGTTTGGGCCGCATGACTCCGCCCCCACTCCGCCAGGGCGTGCACGGCATCATTGAGCGCGGCGCCCGCCGGCGTGAGCGAATACTCCACCTTGGGCGGCACCGAGTCGAACACCACGCGCGCCACCACGCCGTCGGCCTCCAGCTCCCGGAGCTGCTCGAAGAGAATCTTCTCGCTGATGCCGAGCACCTGGCGCTTCAGCGCGCCGAAGCGCGTGGGCCCCCGGTGCAGCTCCCACACGATGGTCGGCTTCCACTTTCCGCCGATGACCATCAACGCCGTGCCAAGCCCACAATCCACGGCGCGCTGCTTTCTCGCCATGCCCTGTCTCCTCCTCGTCCGGCACTTACCATTTTGTAAGTACTTGTCCCGCGCCGCGATTCATCCGAATAACAGACGCACGCATCCAGCGTAGCGCACCCAGGGACAGCAAACATGAGCAATACACGCGGCGACGTGACCGTCATCGGTCTGGGCAAGATGGGCTCGGCTCTCGCGGGAGCCTTTCTACGAGTCGGGCATCGGGTGACGGTCTGGAACCGCACCGCGAGCCGCGCCGAGCTTCTGCGACAAGCCGGAGCCGTGGTGGCCCCCAGCGCGGCGGCGGCGGTAGAGGCCAGCCCGCTGGTGGTGGTGTGCGTGTCCGACCATCCCTCCGCCCGCGCCATCCTCGAGGTGCCGGAGGTGACCTCGGCCTTGTCGGGGCGCACGTTGGTGCAGCTCAGCTCCGGCACACCGCAGGAGGCTCGCAACCTGGAGGCCTGGGCGCGCGGACGCGGCATTGACCTGCTCTGCGGGGCTGTCCTCGCCTGGCCCCGACAGATTGGCACCGAAGAAGGCGCCATCGTGCTCTCGGGCCCCGGCGAGGTGCTGCGCCGACATGAGGGCGTCCTGAGTGCCCTGGGCGGCACGCTCACGCACATGGGCGAAGCCATAGGCGCCGCCTGCGCGATGTTCTCGGCGGTGCTGACGTATCTGGCCACACACTGGCTTGGCTTCGCCCATGGCGCGCACATCTGCCGCGCCGAGGGACTGGACGTGACGGCCTTCGGCGAGACGCTGCACGCGCTCGCTCCGGGGCTGGGCCAGGACGCCCGCCACATGGCGAAGGTGCTCGAGACGGCGGGCTACGCCAACCCCGAGAGCACGCTGGAGACCGCGGGCAACGACATCACCCGGCTGGTGCAACTGTCGCAAGAAGCTGGCATCAGCGACGCGGTGCCCCGCTTCGTCGCCGGCATCTTCCGACAGGCCATCGACGCGGGGCATGGCGCCGAGGAGCATGCCGCCGTGTACAAGGTCTTGCACCGGACGCGCTAGGCGGTGTCCGAGGGCCGGCACACCGCGCGCAGCGCGCCGGCCGCCGCGGACCACAAGCTCAACCTCATCCGCATCCGCCAGAGATGGCGTCGGGCTCGGGCGCACCGTGCGGACGCAACGTTGCGCTGGCATGTCACGCGGACCTGCAGGCAAGCGCCGCGGGCCAGATTGAGGGCAGCCAGTGAGGCCACCCCTCGCTGGCAGCCGCGCGCCAGGCAAGAGGCTGAGTCATCGCGGACCGGCAGGATGAGGAGGGCCCCCCGGCACGTTTCACGCTGCCGGGGAGTGCGTCTCCTCCCTCGTGACGCTCGCGCCTGCCCCTCGAAATCAAATATCGGGTGACACCTGGCACGGCCGCCGGAGTTCCATGAGACACTCACGCTTTCCCACGCGTCCGGCAGCCTGCTCAGGATTTCATGTCATTTCTGGATCGCATCCTCGACCCTCCGAGTTACGGCTACGAAAAGAACGGCGCGCTCCATGTGCCCACCCACCGGGAAATCCTCTCGGAATTCTTCTCCCGACTGAACATTCTACGAACCCGTAAGAACTGGCTGGCCCTGACAGGGTGGGCCACGACGTTCGGGTTCGGCATCCCGCTGACGCTCTTCTTCACCCACCACTTCAGCGTGTGGCTGCTGCTGGCGGGCTTCGTCTACAGCATGGTGGTGTTGGGCACCCACGGCACCATCTGGTTCCACCGCTATGCCACGCACCGTGCGTTCAAGTTCCGGAACGCCTTCTTCCGGGAGCTGTGCCGCAACCTGGTGGTGAAGACCCTCTCGGAAGAGACCTACGTCATCTCCCACCACGTGCACCACGCCAGGTCCGAGCAGCCGGGCGACCCCTACAACGCGAAGGCCGGCTGGCTCTACTGCTTCCTGGCGGACGTGAATCATCAGGGCATCCGCAAGGACTTGAACGCCAGGGATTACGCGCAGCTGTGCAAGCTGATGGAGCACACGGGGGTGCACCTCAACAGCCATGCGCAGTACCAGAAGTGGGGCTCGCTCTGTCACCCGGGCTGGACGGTGGCGCACTTCCTGGCGAACTGGGCGGTCTGGTACGGGGTGTTCTTCCTGCTCGGCGGGCACGCGCTGGCGCTCGCGCTCTTCGGCTGGTCCGGGGTGTGGGTCGTGGGCGTGCGGACGTTCAACTATGACGGGCACGGGGGTGGGAAGGACCGTCGGCGCGACGGGGTGGACTTCAACCGGCGCGACCAATCCATCAACCAGCGCTGGCCGGGCCTCATCACCGGGGAGTGGCACAACAACCATCACCTGTATCCGCAAGGCGCTCGCGCGGGCTTCCTGCCGTACCAGTTCGACCCCGCATGGCAATGCATCCGCGGCGCGCACTGGCTCGGCGCCATCAGCAGCTACCGCGACTTCAAGCCGGAGTTCATGGCGCGCCACTACCTCCCCTGGCTGGAGGCACAGAAGGCCAAGGCCGTCGCGGTGGTCGGCTGAACCCACGCTCGTGAGTCTCGAACGGCCTCGGGCGGCACGCCTGAGGCCGGCGCCGCGTGGGGATGGACTGACAGAGCGTCGGGGTGCCGCTGTTGACCTTGCCCCAAGGTCACGGTTCACACTGACTTCATGAGCGACACCGCGGTGCGCAACGCCTGGTCCGGCAGCATCGCCGTCGATGACACCTCGCTGGCCGTCACCGACACCGGCAAGCTCCGGCACGAAGGCCCCCACGCACCAGGGCAGCATACCCGCGGTGACGAGGAGCCTCTTCATGGAGCCGGAGCCACGCCTGGGAAGTCGAAGCGGCGAGGCCAGCAGGGCGCGTCGTGACTCAGGCCGTGGGATTCAGGGCCCAGGAGAGCGCATGGTCGGCGACTTCCTCCCAGCCTTCCTGCCCGCAGATGTAGTGCGAGCGGCCGGGGAACTCCTTGTAGGACACGATGCCGCTGTTGTAGTGCCGCGCGTTCGACTTGTTGAGCGACGCCGGCATGATGTTGTCCTCGCTCCCAGCGATGAACAATAGGGGCGCGCGGTCCTCCTTGTCGAAGTCCACCTTCGTGGCCGCGTGCGGGTTGAAGTTGGCCAGCGCCCCGTCGAACAGGAAGCGGCCCGGCGCGGGGACGTGGTAGCGCTCATAGACGGCCCGGGACTGCGCCTCCGTGAGCGTGTTGGTGAAGGCGTAGTGGAACTGCTCGTGGGTGAAGGGCACCGCGCGGTGGCGGTTGGCGGGGTTGGCCAGGATGGGGAAGGTGGCCTTGAGCGTGGTGAACGGCAAGCGCAGCACGCCCTTCACCTGCACGGAGTCGATGGCCACTCCCGCCGTTCCGAGCCCCCGGTCCAACAGAATCTGCACCATGGCGCCGCCGAACGAGTGACCGATGAGGATGGGCGGACGCGGGAGCCCTCGGATGAGGGTCTCCAAGTGGTGGGCCGTCTCCTCAATCGTGAGCTTCTCGATGGGGGCCGGGTCCTCGCGCAGCGCCTCGACCTCCACCTCCAGGCCCGGATAGGCGGGCGCGAGCACGTTGTAGCCCCGGGCCTTGAAGCGCTCCACCCAGTGCTCCCAGCTCCGGGGCGTCATCCAGAGGCCGTGAATCAGGACAATCGTATCAGGGGGCGCCGCGCTCATCGTGCTCTCGGGGCAGGAGGGAAGGACCGCGAGCCTCACAGTGCACCTGTGTCCGCTCGCGCGCCTCCCCCGATGGAGGGAGGCGCGCCCCACCTCGAACCGCGCGGCGCGAGCTCCAGCGCGAGGACCGTCCACGGGTCATCGCAGCCTGGTGAAGGCCGTGGACAGCTCACCCGGGGCCGCCATCGCGGCGCGCAGGTCCATCACCCTGGCGCGCCCCTCGACGAGCACCTGGTCGGCGCGCTCCAAGGACTTCTCCAGCGAGGTGTTGGCGCCGGAGGTGAGCCCTCCCCCGGCGCCGCGCCTCCTCCTGAGCGGGCCCCGCCGATGGCAAGACGGGGATGCTCCTCGCCGCCTCGACCTCAGGCGATGTTCCGCGCCGCCGCGGAGTCCTCCTTCGTCCCCGCGCCGGGCGAGGCGCTCAGCAGGCTGACCTTCGGCCTCGCCACGGTGGCGGGCACCCCGAAGAAGGCGTCATAGGCGTCGATGTGCTGCTGCCCCACCGTGGTCATGAAGTCCGCGAAGTCCGTCGGCTGGGCGGGCAGCGGCGACGGCATGAAGAACTGCGACGGCAGCCTGACGTAGGGATTCGGGTCCGGGACCCGCTCATACAACGGGTGGATGGTCCCATAGGCGAGGTTGGCGTCGAGCCCGAAGACGCCCGTGAGGGGGCCGTAGAGCGTCTGGATGGACTTGTTCTTGACGTAGTCCCACACGACGTCGTTCTGCACGCTGTGCGGCTGGACGTTCATCAGGTTGGTCCAGCCATGCGGCACCACGTCGTACACGTTCGTGATGACCTGGTTCCAGTAGCCATAGTTCGGGATGCCGGTGATGTACGTCGGCACGAAGAGCCCGCCAAAGTAGTTGACGAAGCCCTGGTCTCCCGTCGTCGGCGCGGCCGTCGGCAGCACGAAGACGTCGTTCCACCGCTTCACATCGAAGATGCTCGGATAGAGCCAGCGGGCCAACGTCGGACTGAGCGAGCCTCCCAGGCTGTGCCCCGTGAAGACCAGCGTCGACGTGGACGACTCCTTCGTCCCCAGGAAGGTCTGCAGCGACTGATTCGTCTGCGGGTCCAGCATGTTCAGCAGATTCGTGGTCCCCCAGGCGGCCCCCTGCGAGACATTCCCGATGTTGGAGCGACTGGGGTTGGTGCTGTTCGTCGGGGTGATGCCCATCGGATAGGGCACCGTGACCGAGACGTTGTTGTCCAGACAGTCCGTGTCGTACCAGTTGTACGTCGTGTCCCGGTTCCCGTTGGTGCCAGCCACCGCCACGACGTAGCAGTCCGCTTGCGCGTTGTAGGCCACGTACATGACGTTGTCGGCCACCTTCGACACGCGCCCCTTCCCCGAGCAGTCCTTGTCCGTCTGATAGACACAAGGACCCCACACCCGCGTCCACACCCCCAATTGCTGCGCATTCTGCGTCAACGCACTGTCAATGATGGGCCCGAGCGCGCGCGATGTTGGAGGCCGTGTCCTCGAGCTGGTCCCCCAGGCCGGAGAACCGCGAGAGCCGGTAGACCGTCTGGATGATGTTGTAGCTGCCGCCTGGATTGATGGGCTGCACGACCTTCATCTGGAATTCCTCCATTGGGGGTGGTGGGCCCCCGCGAAGCAGAAGACATGCCAGCACGCCAGAGCCGGGCCCCAATGCAAACACAGGCATTTGCGAATCCCATCCAGACACTTGACGCGTCAGGGCTGACACTTGACGTGTCAGGCGTGCCCGGCATTCGTCGACAGGAGAACTTTCCCGTGCCCTGGCACGTCACTCGAGCAGGCGGAGGTCCACGGCCTCCGCCATGAGCGCGTGGCCCGCATCGTTGGGGTGCAGTCCATCCACGGTCAGCGCCGCTCGCATCGCGTCGGGGTCCGACGGGTCCCTCAGGGCGGCCTCGAAATCAATCACCGCGTCGAACCGGCCCGGCGTGCGAATCCACTGGTTCACCGCCTCGCGCGTGGCCTCGTTCGCCGCCGTGAAGTAGGGATGGCCCTTCATCGGCGTCAACGTCCCGCCATACACCTTCATGCCCCGGGCCCTCGCTCGCTGGATGAGCTGCTCGTAGGCCTGGGTGATGCGCTCGGCCCCGGACGCCGTCCCCGGGCGGCCGAGGTCGTTGATTCCCTCCAGCAGGATGACGGCCTTCACGCCGCGCTGGGCCAGCACGTCGCGCTCGAAGCGGCGCAAGCCGCTGGGGCCATATCCATCCTCCAACAGCCGGTTGCCCGACAGCCCCGCGTTGAGCACGCCCACGGCGCGTCCGCCTCGCGCCCTCAGGCGTTGCGACAGGCGCGCGGGCCAGGTGCGCTCCTGGTCCACCGTGGTCCCCACGCCATCGGTGATGGAGTCGCCGAACGCCACGACCAGGGACGCATCCGCCGCGGCATCGACGTGCAGCGCGGTGAGGAAGTAGAGGCTGCGCGTGGTGAGCGCGGGCACGAAGCTCGCGGCCCCCGTGTGGTCGCCACGACCGGAGACAGCGGTGCTCCGCGTGCCCTCCAGGTGCCAGGACACGGCCCCCGAGCGCGCCAGGAAGTGGAGCGACACCGCCACATCCCGCAGGCCATCGACCGCGAGCTCCACGGGCTCGCTGGTGGCCGTCCTCCCCGGAGGGATGCTGACGGACGTCGCGCCGGCGAAGCGGACCTGCCGGTCCGTCGAGAGGTCGATGGAGACGCCCTGGGTTCTCAACGCGACGCGAACCGCCGCGACCTGCAAGGGCTGCGTACCGTACTGGTTGCTCAACACCAGCCGCAGCCGGGGGCCCGCCAGCGTGGGCCGCACGAACATGCGCACCGTCTGGTCGCGGAAGCTCGGTCCGGCGAGCTCATCTCCCACCGTGGCCGAGGCCGACGGGTGCATCGGCGCGGTGAAGGCGGGCAGCCAGTACGGCGAGGCGAGCGACGACTTCTCGCCACACGCGCACGCGACCCACGCCGTGGCGGCCCATCCGAGGTGGCACAGGCTCCTGAACAGGCGCGACAGGGTATGCCTCCCGAGGCTCGGGCCTCTCGTCCAGGTGGAGCCCACCGCACGGCGCGCCGGGTGGCCATCACCCTCCGGCGCTACCGGCGCGCCTGGAGGCGCACGCCGGGAATCCCCCAGACGTGCGACACGACGTCGAGCGGCCCGGCAAGCGTCCCCGAGTGCTCACGAGGCCACGGCGCGCCCCCCCGCGCCGCGATGGAACAGCCAGGCCGCCCCCAGGAACAGCGAGACGAAGCCCGCGGTGAGCCCCAGCACCTCGGCCGGAGGGCTCCACGGCAAGCCCCAGCCCGCGAGCACCGCGACGAGGCCGATGACCGCCTGCGCGACGGCCATCGCGACCAGCGTCCGCGCCATGCCGGCCGCGCGCAGCCGCGCGATGAAGGCCCCCGCCACGCCGATGAGCACCACCCCTCCGTAGAGCAGGTTCACCCGGGCGCCGTCCGCGCCGATGATGCCGACACCGAGGCCCAGCCAGATGAGGCAGGACACGGCGAAGAGCGCGAGGCCGATGGCGGCGCGGTACGAGGTGCTGGGAGTCTGGATTCGCATGGAGGGTCTCCGGTTCGACAGGCGAAGGGCAACACGTGAAGCCCTCACAAGGTGCCACCTTCCCGCGAGCGGGAGGTGACGCACCCGACCAGCGGTCGGAATCCGTCGCCAGACGTCGCCAGGCACGGGCGGCCGGCGCCCCCCCTGCCTCGTTGATTCCGGAGAACCTCAGTAGACTCACACCATGTCTTCGTCTTCTCGCGTGGGCTCTGCCGTCGTGCTGCTCGTGGTGGTGTCGCTGTGGTGGGCCCTCACCGGGTTCGCCGACCATCTGGTCGGCTCCAACGTGAGACGCCAGATACAGTCCGCGAGCTGGCCCACCGTGCAGGGCACCATCACCGCGAGCGAGGTGGAGTCGGTCCGTCGAGCCAGGAGCACCACGCACGGCCTCAAGCTGACCTATACGTACTTCGTCGACGGACAACAGCACGAGGGTCACAACCACCGCGTCATGAACCCGCGCTCGGGGCGCCTCGAGGAAGCCCAGGCGCTCGCGGCCCAGTACCCTGTCGGGGCTCGCGTCACGGTCCACCACGCGCCGGGCGACCCCTCGAGGGCGGTCCTCCAGGCGGGCCTCGGAGGCGCGGAGCTGGTCCTGCTGCTGCTGCTGCCCTTCAACCTGGTGGCGCTCTGGCTGCTGAAGCCGCTGGTGCAAGCCTTCAAACCGGAGCCGCCGCTGCTGTCCCCCTTCGCACGGGAGGACGGAAGCGAATGTGTGCACCTCGACGCACCCGGCACGGCCACCTCCGCGGCCATCACCATGGCGGCCGCTGCCCTGCTGTGCTTCGTGTTCACGAGCATCCTCGCGGGGGGCAACCCACCCTTGCCCGCGGGCGTGGCGGCCTGGGGCGTCGTCATCGCGTGCGGATTGTTCGTCGGGCGCCACGTCCACGCCCGGAAGAAGGCCGGCCACTACGAGGTGCGCCTCCACCGCCGGGAGCAGAGCCTCTCGCTGCCGCCCATCCCGGGCCGCAAGGCGCGGCTCGACGTCCGGTGGAAGGACGTGCTGTCGCTGCGCGTCGAGTCCCAGGCGTCCGCGAAGAACAAGACGCGCTACCGGGCCACGCTCGAAATCGCCACCGCCGACGGCACGGCGCGACGGGAAGCCGTCTGCGGCGACACCGGAAAGGACCGGGCGGAGGCGCTGGCGCGGTGGCTGAGAAAGGACCTCCAGGTGGGCGAGGTCGCGCTCCAGGCGCTGCGCTCGGCCTGACCCGAGGCGCACCGGTCCACCGGGACGCATGCGGCAGGCCCACGCACGGAGGCTCGCCTGCCCCATCCATCGCGCCGGGCAGGAGCGGCGAGCGCACGCTGTGGGACGCGCCCTCCGACCCTACCCTTCCCCTGGAACGAGCAGCGCGAGTCTGTCGCTCGGGGGTCCCATGGAGCGCCTCATCGGAAGCCCCGCGCGACCAGCACCCGCGCGCGAGGGGTGGCACCGGAGTCGGGCCACGGCCTGGTGGCGCCACTTCACGCTGCCTGGCACGTGGGTCGCGCTGGTGTTCGCGTGTCTGTCCTTCACCCCCTCGCTCCTGCCCCGCGGCGGCCCCTTCCAGGGGCTGGTCACTGGCATCAGCGCGGTCATCGGCTACGGGCTCGGGGTGGCGGGAGCCTGGCTCTGGCGCGAGTTCGCCAACCGACCTCCGCGCACTCCCAGCGCCCGGGCCTGGCGAGGCTTCTTCGGGGTGGCGGCCGTGGCCCTGGCCGCCTCCCTGCTGCTGGGCTGGCATTGGCAGGCGAGCATCCGGGAGCGGATGGGAATGCCGCCCCCGGGCCGTGCGGGCTACCTGTTCGCTCCCTTCATCGCCGCGCTCCTCTTCTTCCTGTTCCTCGCCACGGGCCGAGGGCTGCGCGCGCTCTCCCATCGACTGAACATGCGTCTGTCGCGTCACATCGGCCCTCGCGCGGCCCGGGCGACGAGCGGGCTCGCGGTGGCGACGCTCACCTTCCTGGTCCTCAGCGGCGTGCTGTGGGACGGGCTCATCTCCCTGGCGGACCGCGCCCTGGCCCTCCAGGACACGACGACCGCCGAGGGTGTGTCGGCTCCACGAAGCCCGCTGCGCTCCGGGAGCCCCGACTCCCTCGTGCCCTGGGAGACGCTGGGCCGCCAGGGCCGCAGCTTCGTGGCCCAAGGCCCCTCGGTGGAGGAGCTGTCCGCGTTCCATGGCGCCCCCGCGAAGCAACCCATCCGGGTGTATGCCGGTTACGCGTCCGCTCCGGATGCGGAGCACCGCGCCGAGCTCGCCGTCCGCGACCTGGAGCGCGCGGGTGGCTTCGAGCGCGACTTCCTGCTGGTCGTGACGACGACGGGCAGCGGCTGGGTGGTGCCCGAGTCCGTCGAGGCCTTCGAGTTCCTGACGGGTGGCGACTCGGCCATCGTCTCCATGCAGTACTCGCATCTGTGGTCATGGCTCTCCGTCCTGGTGGACCAGGAGCGGGCGCGCGAGGCGGGACGGGCCCTCTTCGACGCCATCTACGAGCGCTGGTCCCGGCTCCCCGAGGACCGGCGCCCCAAGCTGTTCGTGTTCGGGGAGAGCCTGGGCTCGTACGGCGGGGAGACAGCCTTCAGCGGCGAGCGGGACCTGGCCAATCGCACCCACGGCGCGCTCTTCGTCGGCCCACCCCAGTTCAACACGCTGTACCGCGAGTTCACCGACCAGCGCGACGCCGGCAGCCCCGAGGTGGAGCCCATCTACCGCGAGGGCCGCATCGTCCGCTTCAGCCGGCGCCCTGGAGAGGAGATTCCACCCGCCTTCGCACCCTGGGGGGACTCCCGGGTGCTCTACCTGCTGCACCCCTCGGACCCCATCACCTGGTGGAGCCCTCGATTGCTCCTGCGACGGCCGGACTGGCTGCGCGAGCCCCGCGGTGACGACGTCGTGGGCGCGATGGTGTGGCTGCCCTTCGTCACGTTCTGGCAGGTGACGGCCGACCTGCCGCTCGGGATGGCCGTCCCTCCTGGTTACGGACACGTCTACACGGGCGAGCACGTCGACGGATGGCTGGCGTTGCTGCGCCCCGAGGGATGGACCGGGCAGAAGACCGCGAGACTGCGGGCGAGACTGCGGCCGACGCCCTGACCTTGCGGGCTCCTGGCCCGCACAATGACATCCATGCGGGCCACTTCAAAGGCATCCACCCCAGGAACACCACCCATCCCCTGAGGCACCGCACCGCCATTGCCGCCAGACGTTGACCCTTCCGGACCCCAATGAGATACAAACACAACAAGGCGGCCACGCGCCCCGGCTGCCATTGGGAGCCCGCAATGCACAACACCGCGCCGCACCATTGCAAGACCGTGTCGGAGCAGAAGTGGTCCCTGAGCACGCTCATGGAGTTCTATGAGCGTGTCCTGGGCCCCCGGCTCTTCAAACCCTATGGAGAGCTGCTCGTCCGGGAGATTCGCAAGGACATCCATCCGGACGCTCCCCCGACGAGCGTCCTCGAGGTCGCGTGCGGGACGGGCCGCATCACCACCCACCTCTACGAGGACCTGGCCCGGCCGCTGGGCTTGCGGCTGGTCGCCACGGACCTGTCGAAGATCGCCATCGACATGGCGAAGAAGGTGGTCAGCGAGGAGCTCCGACGGGACGTCGTCTTCCACTCCGACGTGGACATGGCGGACATGCCCTTCGCGGACAACAGCTTCGACATCATCGTCTGCGGCTTCGGGCTGATGTTCCCGCCGGACAAGGCCCGCGTCGCCCGGGAGTTCAAGCGGGTGCTGCGTCCGGGTGGGAAGCTCTACGGCACCGTCTTCCACTACAACGAGCTGTTCGACCTGGCCCGCCGGCAATCCCAGAAGCACTTCGGGACGCCCTCCGCCATCATGGACGCGGCCCTCAGCCTGACCGACCCGTCCGCCATCACCCGCGCGTTCTCCCTCGAGGGGCTCTGTCGGGGCGTCAGCGAGGTCGCGACCTCCTGTCCCCTCTCCTTCCACCTGGACGACCCGGACACCCGCGAGTTCCTCTTCAATGCCTGCATCCTCCTGGAGGAGTTCAACCAGTGCGACACCCTCACCCGGGAGGGATACCTGGACACGATGCTCCGGGAGTTCCACGAGCAGGTCCCCACCCGGAACTATCAGGTCAAGGCCTGGCTCCTGCGCGGCCTGGTGGACCAGGCCTGCAAGGAGTCCGTGGCCCCCAGTCCCCGGCCCGACTTCTCGGCCTTGAGCGCGTTCCGCCAGCTGGCGCCCTCGCTCGTCGAGAACGCCGCGGACCGGCCGCTCCCGCTCGCGGAGGCCCAGCTGCTGCGGCCCTATCACGCGATGAAGGCCGCCTTCCTGGCCGAGCACCCGACCTACCCCGACGCCGAGGTGGAGGCGCTGCGCGACACCGAGTTCTCGCGCCTGGATGCCCTCCAGGAGGCGTACCTGGACCACGTGGGCGGCACGCTCGCCCCGGAGAGCCTCCTGGCGCAGGACTATGAGGTGCTCAAGAGCACCATCCTCGGCAACCCGCACACCGGCTCGAAGTCCTCCGATGCGGCCTTCGAGAAGGCCCGCGCGGAAATCTATCGGTTCTTCCGCTGTGCGCCGGAGGAGTACGAAATCATCTTCACCCCCAACGCCAGCGGCGCCATCCGGCTGGTGGCGGAGTCGTTCCCCTTCGAGAGCGGCTCGGAGGTCCTGCTCACCAAGGACAACCACACCTCGGTCCACGGCCTGCGCGAGTACGCGAAGTCCAAGGGGGCCTCGGTGAAGTACATCCCGCTGGACAAGGACCTCCTGATTCTCGACAGCTCGATGCGGCGCTCGCTCGAGAAGCTCCCCCCGGGGCACCCGCATCTGCTCGCGTACCCGGCGCAGTCCAACGCCACGGGCGCCAGGCATGACTTGAAGTGGATTCCGCTCGCGCAGGAGAGAGGCGCGATGGTGCTGTGTGACGCGGCGGCGCTCGTCCCGCAGTCCCGGCTGGACTGCTCGGTGCATCACCCCGACTTCGTCGCGGTCTCGTTCTACAAGATGTTCGGCCATCCGACGGGGGCCGGGTGCCTCATCGCCAGGCGCTCCTCGCTTCGCAAGCTGACCCCGCCGTCCTTCGCGGGCGGCGCGGTGTGCTACTACTCGGGCCCGTGGTCTCCCACGGACCGGCTGCTGCACCGTGACGACGGGAAGCGGTTCGAGGTCGGCACGCCCAACTACGCGTCCTTCCACGCCATCGCCCAGGGGTTCGAGTTCCTCTCCCGGCTCGGGCTGGATGAGCTCCGCGCGCGCTCGACGGCGCTGGCCAGGTGGCTGGAGACGCGGCTGTTGGAGCTACGGCACGACATCAAGGCCCAGACCCCGCTCTGCCGCATCTACGGCCCGCCGCCCGAGCACAAGGGGGCGACGGTCATGCTCAACTTCTTCGACTGCTACAACGCCGTCTTCCCGCACGCCCTGGTCAAGCGGGCCGCCGAGTCCTTCGGCATCACGGTGCGCAACGGGTGCTTCTGCAACCTGGGCGCGGTGCAGCAGGCCACGTACACCACCGCCGGCGCGGAGCACTGCGAGCTCGACAAGACGGAGAAGATCCTCGACTGCAAGACCTTCGATGACAAGATCCTCAACAAGGGCAACTGCGGCGCCGTCCGCGTCTCGTTCGGCCTCGGCTCGAACTTCCGGGACGCCTACCGCTTCTACTTGTTCGCGAAGTGCCTGCTGAACACCGAGGGCGCGCGACTGGCGGACACCCTGGCCGACGCCCCGGTGAACTGAAGCCCGGGCCCGCTCGCGCGCCCGGGGCCGCTCCACACTTCCTCCACATCCTCCCGGCATCCTCCCCCCCACTCGGATTGGCGCTTGGGGCGCCATGCAGGGGGAGATGGTCATGAAGGATGTCAATCAGGGGTGGAACACCGCGGTCAACGTCGATGCCTCGCTGCTGACGACGATGGCGGCCCATTTCGCCGCGGGCGCGCAGGACCCGACGGTCACCCTGTAGCAGGGCTCGGTGACGGTGGGGCTCCAGCAGCTGTCCGTCGCGCTCGATGGGCAGACGGACTCGGTCGTCTTCAGCGTCCCCTGCACGGGCACCGTGGCCCGGCAGGCCGTCGACGGGACGCTGAGCGTCGGCGTCAAGCTGGCGAGCCTCGCCATGGGGTGCGTCTATCCGACGTCCTACCTCGCCACGAATGGCCTGGCGGGCTGCGACGCCAGGGCCAAGGCCCCCTGGACGCTCGACAGCAACGCGCTCACCGTGGAGGTGTGGGTGCGAACCCAGGCCACGCAGGCGCAGACGCTGGTGTCCGTGCCCGACGCGGGCCTCTCGGTGGGCATCGAGGGCGGCAGGCCCGTGGTGACCTGGGGAGGCCAGCGCTGCGTCGCCCCCGGCCCCGCCGCGACGCTGGAGGATGGCCACTGGCACTTCGTGGCCGTGTCCCTCGCCGCCCAGGTCATCACCTTCTACGTGGATGGACAGTCCAAGGGCACCGCGACGCTGTCCTCGCAGCCGCGCACGAACGGGCAGAGCCTGTGCATCGGCCAGGGCCTGGACGGTGAGGTGTCCTCCGTGCGGCTCTGGACGCTCGCGCGCACCGCCGCGCAGCTCCAGCAGGCGATGAACGCCACCCTCCCCCTTCCCCAGTCCGGCCTCGTGGGCGTGTGGACGTTCGACGACGGCCAGGCCGTCAACCAGGTCGACCACGGCGTGGCCACCCTGCAGGGCGGCGCCACGTGCGTGACGACGGCGGACTCGGAGGACGAGGACGACGACCAGGCCTGGAACACCCTCTGGTTCCTCGACCCGGAGCACACCTTCACCGTCACCATGAGCCCGACGTCCGGCGTCTCCGCCCTCATCGAGACGGCGGTGCTCGGTCAGCTCCAGGCGGCCATCACCCAGGGCAAGGCGACCGGCGCGGTGAAGCCGCCGCCGCGCGCGCCCACGACGATGACCTTCTCCCTGACGGCGGGCGAAGCTCCGGACCTCATCGCCCTGATGATGAGCGACCACGCGCTCCCGCCGGGCTGGCCCGCGCCGACGCCCTTCCCCTCCACGCCCACCTTCACCACGTCCCCGACCCAGAATCTCGCCATCCTGGTCGATGACACGTTCCTGCTGCAGGAGATGATTCCCGCGCTGGCGAAGGCCATGAAGGTGCCGGAGTCGGACTTCCAGGTGAAGGGGAGCCCTCCGGTGCTCTCGCTCACCCAGCCCGTCACCCTCCACGCGAAGGGGCAGAGCATCCACGTGAAGGCCTTCACCCTCGGCTTCACGGACAAGGGCCTGGCCCTGGTGATGAAGGCCACCGCCTTCCACATGGCCATCCAGCTCACGGGCACCGTCACCCTGACGGTGAGGCAGAAGGATGGCGTGGGGAAGCTCTACTACGACATCCTGGACCCCGAGGTGAGCTACGCCCCGGACTCGAGCGACCCCACGGTCCAGAAGTTCGAGATGCTCCTGGCCCTGCCGCTCGTCGGCGTCGTCGCGGCCCTCATCGTCGCCGTGTACATGGGCATCGTCATGTATGTGATGTCCAAGCTCCAGGACGCGCTCGACGACGCGGATGGCTTCGTCGACACGGGCTCGAAGGGGCAATCGCTGTCACTCCAGCGGGTCGCGTTCGACAACGGCGTGTATCTCTATGGACAGCTCACGCCCGCGACCCAGGGCGCCTCGCGCGGCGCCACGCCGAAGGCCGCGTCCGCCCCCGTGCTCACCGGGTTCAGCCCCGACGAGGGCGCCTCGGGCACCCAGGTGACGCTCACCGGCACGGGGCTCTCCAACACGCTCGAGGTGAGCTTCAACGGGACGCCCGCGGATTACTTCCGCTGCTGGAGCGACCGACAGGTGGTGGCCCGCGTCGCCGACGGAACCACCACGGGCCCCATCCAGCTCAGGACGGCCCAGGGCACCGCCCTGAGTGCCGCGCCCTTCACGGTGGCCGCGCCTCCGACGCTCAGCTCCGTGGGCCCGCCGAGCGGGCAGATGGGCGACGCCGTGAAGCTCTACGGCACGGGCCTGCTGTCCACGAAGAGCGTGTACTTCCACAAGGACATCCTCGCGTCCTTCACCCTCGTGTCGGATGACCAGCTCATCATCACCGTGCCCCCGGGCGCCGTCAGCGGCCCCATCACCGTGTCGACGCTTGGCGGCACGGCGACGCAGGATGGCTTCGTCGTCAAGGGGAGCCAGGTGCCCGCCCTCACCGCCTTCACGCCCACCGCCGGCACCCCGGGCACCGAGGTCACCGTGACGGGCGCGGGCTTCACCGGCACCACGGACGTGACGTTCAACGGCGCACCCGCCGCGTCCTTCACCGTCCTGGATGACCACCACCTCGTCGCGGTCCTGGGGAGCCGGACCACCTCCGGCCCCTTGCGCGTCACCAACAGCCGGGGCACGGGGGTCTCCTCCAGCGCGTTCAACGTCCTGTCCGCGCCGAGCGTCGACAGCTTCTCGCCACCCAAGGGCGCGCCCGGCACCACCGTCACCCTGCACGGCTCCGGCTTCGCGGGGGCCACGGCGGTGCACATCGGCACGCCGGGGGTGCAGGTGCCCATCGTCTCGCTCGGCGACACGAGCATCACCGTCACCTCGCCCTCCGGGACGGGCAGCGGCCCCGTGTCCGTGGAGACGCCAGCGGGCATCGGCGCCTCGAAGGACGACTTCCTGGTGCTCAGCATCGCGCCCCCCGTCATCACCGCGTTCTCTCCGCTCACGGGAGGCCGGGGCACGGCCGTCACGCTCACCGGCTCCGGCTTCACCGGCACCACGGGCGTGGCCTTCGGAGGCGTCGCCGCCGCCCTCTTCGAGGTGCTGAGCGACACCGAGCTCACCGCGTACGTGCCCAACAAGGCGGTGAGCGGCCCCCTGCACGTCACCAACACGAAGGCGGACGGGTACTCGCCGGTGGCCTTCACCTTCGTGGCCCCGCCCACCCTCGGCCCATTGGCCCCGCCCTCGGGTCCGGTGGGCACGCAGGTGGTCCTCACGGGGACGAACCTGGGGAGCGCCACCGAGGTGCGCTTCGGCAGCGCCTCCACCGCGCAGGCGGCCTTCACGGTGCAGGGCAACACGAAGCTCACCGCCACCGTGCCGCCCGGCGCGCTCACCGGCGACGTGTTCGTGACGACGCCCGGCGGCAAGGCGGCCACGAAGAGCACGTTCAGCGTGAGCACGAGTGTGAAGCCCGTCGTCACCGGCTTCACGCCGGACACGGGCGGCCCAGGGACGAAGGTGACCGTCACCGGCAAGGGCTTCACGGCGACGAGCGGCGTCAGCATCGGCGACACCCCGGCGCGCACCTTCGAGGTGAACAGCGACACGGAGCTGGTGGCCGTCATCGACGCGGACACGACGACGGGGCCCGTCTGCGTCACCAACGCCGCGGGCACGGGGAAGTCCACCCAGTCCTTCACCGTCCCCAAGGTCGTGTGGGTGGACGGCTTCACGCCGCCGAATGGCGAGGTCGGCGCGCAGGTGCGCATCCAGGGGGGCGGCTTCACGGACGCGCAGCGGGTCAGCTTCGGGGACTCGGCCATGCCGGCGTCCTTCACCGTGCAGGGTGACACCGTGCTGACGGCCACGGTGCCCTCCGGCGCGGTGCAGGGCCCCATCCAGGTCGTCACCTCGCGGGGCGCGGCGCACTCGGCGCAGAGCTTCCAGGTGGACGCCTCCGCGGTCGCCACCCTCACCCGCGCGACGCCGGACTCCGGCCCCATGGGCACGCAGGTGACGGTGGAGGGCGTCCACTTCACCGGGACGACGGGGGTGCGGCTGGACGGCGCGTCCGTCGAGCGCTACCAGGTGGTGAGCGACACCCAGCTCACCTTCCTGGTGCCCTCCGCAGGCACGTCGGGGGCCATCGTCGTGGAGAACAGCCGGGGCGCGTCCCAGGGCAGCGTCACCTTCCAGGTGACGAAGGCGGAGGGCTCCATGCCCAAGGCCCTGGCCGGCTAGGCTCGCGCTTCGGGCACGGAGGTCGTCCCCATGGATTCACAAGGCCCCATCCTGGTCGTGGAGGACGACCCTCCCATCGCCGCGGGCATCGTCCGCGGGCTCAAGCTCGCGGGCTTCCGGGTGACGCTCGCCACCGACGGCCACCTGGCGCTGGAGGCCGCGCTGAAGGAGCCTCCCGCGCTGGTGGTGGTGGACCTGAACCTGCCGGGCCCCGACGGCTTCGCGCTGCTCGAGGCCTGGCACCACCGGCTCCATGTCCCCATCATCGTCCTGTCCGCGAGGCAGGAGCTGGAGGCGCGGCTGCGCTCGTTCGGACTGGGCGCCGCGGACTACCTGGCCAAGCCCTTCTGGATGGAGGAGCTGCTCGCGCGCATCCGCGCCCGGCTGCGACTGCCGGACACGAACGCGCGCCGGGTGCTGGCGTGGGCGGACGTGCGCGTCGACCTGGATGCGCGCTCCGTCAGTCGGGAGGACCAGGGGCTGGTGCCGTTGACGCGCCACGAGCTGGACGTGCTCTTGTACCTGGTCGAGCGCCCCGGCCGCGCGCTCACCCGTGAGCAGATCGCCGACCAGGCCCTGCCCCTCAACGAGGAGCGGGACGCGCGGACGGTGGACTCCCACGTGGCGCGCATCCGCAAGAAGCTGGGCCCCGCCGGCGCGCGGCTGCGCACCGCCTGGGGCATCGGCTACCGCTTCGACCTGGAGGACGCGCCTTGAAGATGTGGCAGGGGCTGGCCTGGAGGACCGCCATCGCGTCGCTGCTGTTGGGCCTGCTCGCCACGCTGTCGGCGGCCTACGTCACGTTCAACAAGACGGCGGAGCTGGCGGCCCAGGGCAGCGCGCGCCTCTTCTCCGAGGCCATGATGCAGGCCCATGGGGAGGCCTGTCGCGCCGCGCCCCAGGGATGGAGCCACACCTTTCCCCAGGGGCTCCAGGTGCGGGCGTTCGACGTGGACAGGCTCCTCGAGCGTGGCGGACCGGACCCGGCGCTCGTGGAGCGGCTGGCCACGGGCGAGCCCCAACCGATGTCGCTCCACTACCCGCGCCTGGAGGGAGGCGTGTGGGCCGGGAGCATCCTGATTCGGGCCGCGGCGTCGGGGCCCTGCAGCGTGCTGGAGTACCGGTGGCCCGTGGTGGCCAGTCGGATGAGCGGCGCGCTCTGGTTCATGCTCGCCGCCATCACCTTCACCGCGCTGCTGGCCGCGGCCTCCACGTTCGCCGTCATCTCCCCGCTGCTCAAGCGCGTCCGGCGGCTCCACGCGGCGGCCAGCGGCCTGGGCGGAAAGGCCTATGCCTCCACGAACGACGCCGCGCGCGACGAGCTGGGGGATTTGTCACGCGTCCTGGACGTGGCGCAGGCGCGGGTCCAATCGGACGCGGCGCGCATCCTGGGACAGCAGCAGGCACTGGAGCGCTTCCTGTCGAACGTGGCGCATGACCTGAAGACGCCCATCGCGTCGCTGCAGCTCGCCCTGGAGCTGGCGTCGAGCGCGCCCGCGGAGGAGCTGCCCGAGCTGCTGGTGCGCGGCCTCGAGGACACCGTCTACCTCACCGCCCTGGTGGACAACCTGCGGCTGGCCTGTCAGCTGGGCGAGGGCGTGGATCCGCTGGACGGCGAGCCTCGCGCGGCGCTGGGGATGCTGGTGGAGCGTGTGGCGCGCCGACTGTCGCTGCTGGCCCGCCGCAAGCAGCTCACGCTGGAGGTCGCCCGCCCGGACCACGAGCTGTGGGCGCGCTGCCATCCGACGATGCTGGAGCAGGCGGTCAGCAACCTGGTCCACAACGCCATCGCCCATGGCACGCCGGGCGGCCACGTGGTGGCCGTGCTCGAGGAGCCGGCTCCGGAGCGCTTCCGCCTCACCGTGTTGGATGACGGACCGGGCGTGCCCCCCGAGGACCTGGGGCGCCTGGGTGAGCGGTTGTTCCGGGCGAGCGGCGCCCGGGAGCGGGACCCCCGCGGCAGCGGGCTGGGGGTCGCCATCGCCCGCGAGCTGTGTCAGCGCGCCCACCTCACGCTGGACTTCAGCCGGAACGAGCCGTGTGGACTGAAGGTCGTGCTCGAAGGCGCCCGCGTTCCGGCGTCTTCGTGACGCCACACGCGACGGCTCAGGCCCCCGCGACGAGCCCCGTGAGGTCCCGCACGATGCGTCCGTCGACGATGGGCAGGCACTCCGGGGGACACTCCTGGGTGAACCGCACGCCCCGCTCCCGGGCCCGGTGGAGGAACCCGTCGAGCCCGTCCAGACAGGCCTCCGGGATGTCGTGCAACACCATCAGCGTGTGAGGCCTCGCGGCGCAGTCCTCGAGCGCCTTCTCGGGCCAGCCCTTCACATCCAGCCAGTCCCCGGGCACGCTGTTCCAGAGCGCGCACGTGTACTGGTGACGGACCAGGTGCTCGACGGCGCGAGGGCTCAGCAGGTGCGGCCCCAGCTTGCCGCCACCGCCGAAGGGCCGGAACCACTTCGCCGTGGGGACCAGGGGCGCGAGCAGCGCGTCCGTGGCGGCGATCTCCGCCTCCACCGCGTCGGGACGGGTGTCCTCGCCGAGCGGCGTGGCGTGCGAGAAGGAGTGGTTGCCCACCCGGTGGCCCTCGTCCCGCGCGCGGACCACCAGCCGGCGTCCCTCGTCCGTCCCCAGGTGCTTGCCCAGCACGAAGAACCACGCGGGGATGGCGTGCGACGCCAGCAGGTCGAGCACCCGTGGCGTCACCACGGGGTCGGGTCCGTTGTCGAACGACAGCGTGAGCAGGCTCACCGGAACACGTTGTTGGACGTGCGGTCCCCGGACAGCCAGCGCTTCAACTCCTGGTGGGCCTTCGCGCGGCGCGCCTGGAGCAGCTCCTGGGTGATGGCCTGGGGGCTGTCGTGGGTGAACTCGACGATCATCCCGTTCGGGTCCTTCACGTACAGCGAGCGGCAGTAGCCGTGCTCGAGCACATACGTGTCCGGCTCCTTGTAGCCCGCGGCGCGCAGGCGCTGCTCGATGCCCTGCTGCGTCTCCACGTCGACGTTCAGCGCGATGTGGTGGAACGGCGAGGACGGAATCTCCGGTCCGAAGAGCTGCTGGTCCTCGGGCTTCTCGAACTGGAAGAACGCGAGCGCGCTGCCGTCCGCGAGCTCGAAGAAGGTGTGACAGTAGGTGCGCATGGCGCCGAACAGCTCGTCCGATTCACACCAGGTCGCCACCAGCGGAAGTCCAATCAGGTCCTCGTAGAATCTCCGCGTCGCCTCCAGGTCCTTGGTCACATAGGCCGTGTGGTGAAGACGGCTCGGCAGCTTCGCTTGCGTGGACATGGGTCCTCCCAGGGGTTGGTCCTCAACGACTCGAGCTCACGGCGCGCGGACGACGGGGTTCTTGAGCACGCCCACGCCTTCGACGATGACCTCACACACGTCACCCTCGCGCAGGAAGCGAGGAGGGTTGCGCGCGGCGCCCACCCCGCTCGGCGTGCCCATGGCGATGACGTCGCCGGGCTGGAGCGTCATCGCCACGGAGAGGTCCGCGAGGACGGTGGCGACGTCGAAGATCATGTCCGACGTGCTCGCGTCCTGGAGGACCTCGCCGTTGACGCGCATCTGGATGCGCAGGCCCCGCGCGCCCGCGGGCAGCTCGTCGGGGGTGACGAGCTCGGGCCCCAGGGGGCCGGTGGCGTCGAAGTTCTTGCCCACCGTCCACTGGTGGGTGCGCTTCTGGTAGTCGCGAATCGAGCCGTCGTTGAAGAGCGTGTAGCCCGCGACCCACTCCAGCGCGCGCTCCTTGGGGATGTGCCGGCCCGGGCGCCCCACCACCACCGCCAGCTCCGCCTCGTAGTCGAGCTGACTTGAACAGGCGGGCACCACCATCGGCTCGCCGTGGCCCAGCAGGCCCGACGCCACGCGGGAGAAGACCACCGGGTGCTTCGGGGCCTCGTACGTGGCCTCCGCCGCGTGGGCGACGTAGTTGAGCCCCAGACACAGGAACTTGCTCGGCTCCGGGACGAGCGGCCGATAGGTGAACTCCTCGTCGGAGAGCGCCGGCGCTCTCGCGACGTGCCGGGCCAGGTCCGCCAGCACGTCCGGCCCCCGCTCGAGCAGCCCTCGCAGCGAGGTGCCGACACCCGCGTCGAGCGCCGTCGCGTTGAGCATTCCCCGGGGCGTACGCACACCCAGCGCGGGCTCCCCCTTCACCAGAATCGATGCAATCCGCATGGTCGCCGGTCTCCCTCGTGCGAGCGCAAGGCTAGCCAGATGGAGCGCCTTGCTCAACCGATTGTCGACAAAATACGCTTTGCATCCAGAGTGACACCTTGTGTCAAATCCGCGGCGTGACGTATAGGTCGCCTGTCCGTGAGGAAATCGATGGCCGCCCCGTCCCGCATCCGGGTTCCCGTGTCGGAACCCACGCTCGCATCGACCGTGGTGGACCGGTTGCGAGCGGACATCCTGCAAGGTGGGCTCGCGCCGGGAGAGAAGCTGCGGCTGGAGCACCTGGCGCCGCGCTATGGCGTGGGGCGCACGCCGCTGCGCGAGGCGTGTTGCCGTCTGGCCTCCGAGGGGCTGGTCACCATCGAGGACCAGCGTGGCTTCCGGGTGGCGCCCATCTCGCGGGCGGACCTGTTGGACCTGACGCGGACGCGGCAGCAGCTCGAGACGCTCGCGCTGCGGGGAGCCATCGCCCAGGGGGACATCACCTGGGAGGGAGAGGTGACGGCGGCGCTCCATCGGCTGCAGCGCCGCGCTCCGGCGTCCGGCAGCGGCGTGCTCGATGACACCTGGGAGCTCGAGCATGCTCGCTTCCACGCGACGCTCTTGAGCGCCTGTCAGTCGCCCTGGCTGCTGAAGTTCCACGCGATGCTGTTCGACCAGACGGAGCGCTACCGGCGTCTCTCCCTGGCCCATGGCAAGGCGGGGCGGAACGTGGAGGACGAGCACGCCGCCCTGGTGAAGGCCACGCTGGACCGGGACGCGGAGCGGGCGTGCGCGCTCTTGACGGAGCACATCGCCAGGACGACCGAGCGGGTGCTCGCGAGCCACCCCGGGCTGCGCGCGGTGTCCGTCCCGGCCCAGAAGCCTTTGCCGACAAAAACCCGGCGGCCTCGCGCGAGGGATTGACGCCAGGCGCGGCCGCGCGTACTGGCCGGAGGCACATGGTACGCACGCGCTTCGTCGAGGGTTCAGGAGGGGTTCGGCTCGCGGTGGATGAGTCGGGCCCGGCATCGGGTGCGCCGAGCATCCTCTTCGTGCATGGGCTCGCCCAGGGCCGTGGGAGCTGGGACGAGGTGCTGCGGGGGCGGTTGGCAAAGCGGCATCGCCTGGTCGCCATCGACCTGCGAGGGCACGGGGACTCCGACAAGCCCGAGGGCGATGGGCCCTATGTGGACGGGGTCCACTTCGCTGGGGATCTCGAAGCGGTCATCCAGCAGCTCGGGCTGGTACGGCCCGTGGTTGTGGCCTGGTCCTACGGCGGTGTCGTCGTCGGCGACTACCTGCGGCGTCACGGCGACGAGGCGCTGGGCGGTCTGTTCTTCGTGGCGGCGTCGCTCAAGACGGGCAAGCCGGCGCGCGCGCTGTTCGGCCCGGGGATGATGGCCAACGCGCGGGGGCTGATGTCGGAGGACGGCGCGACCTATGAAAGCTCGGCGAGGGCCTTCGTCGAGGCGTGCGCGGCGGGCAAGCTCGACGCGGCTCGGGTCGACGCGAGCGTGCGAGCCATGCTGCGCGTGCCGGTGAACGTCCGACGGGCGCTGCTGTCCCGGGCGGAGGACTACTCGGTGGAGCTGGGACGCTGTGGTCGGCCGGTCGCCACCATTCATGGCGAGCTGGACCAGGTGGTGCTCCCCGCCATGAGCCGCGAGGTGGTGCTGGCGTGCGCCCGCTCGGAACAAGGGACCTGGCTGTCCGGGGTGGGCCACGTGCCCTTCCTGGAGGCGACACCCCGGTTCGAGGAGGCGCTGGAGTCCTTCGTGGCGCAGGCGTCGAGCTGAGCCAGGGCGGTGCAGGTCCCGCGGTTCGCCCCACCCTGGAGCCGCGCTCAGGGCTGGGTCTCGGCGGAGCCCGGCGCGGCGGGCGCCTGGGGCAGCTTCTTGAGCAGGTCGATGTTCGGCCCGCCGATGGCCAGCAGGGTTCCGGCGATGTACTTGCTGGCATGCCGCCGGGGCAGGCCGCGCATCCACGTCGGCTGCTCGGGCATGGCGCCGCCGGTGGACTGGCGGTCGTCGATGGTGACGCCGCGCTCCCAGAGCATCGTCAGCATGGAGGTGGGACAGGGCGTGGCCAGCTCCTGCTGGAGCTCCGCGTAGGCCGCGCGATACGACGGCTCGGCGACGGGCTGGAGGTATCTCGCCGAGTTGCTGGCCTCGACCAGCCCCGTGCAGCGGGTGATGGCCGAGCCGCAGCTGCGCGCCTTTCGCGCCACGTCCACGGGCGCGACGATGCTGGAGAACGACGTGCTCGCCCAGAACACGGCGCGCATGCGGTCGCCCTGCGCCTGGCTCATCGGGGTCCACCCGGCGGGAGGCTGCTTCATCAGCGCATGCGCCTGGCGCTCCTGCCCCAGCAGGGCATTGCCAATCATCACGCCGATGAGGGTGTCCGTCCGATACGACAGCCACGCCAGGTGGCGCACGTCCCGGGCCGCCTCCAGGGGCTGCCCTGTCTTCACGCCGTGGAGGAGCCGGAACTTGGACCACTCCAGCAGCGCGATGAAGTGGGGCACCGGGGCCGTCATCATGTTGTACGGCTCCTCAGGCCGGAACGGGAGGTTGCGCGCGAGGTCCCACCGGTCGAAGCGCTGGAGCTCGCGCATCCACTCGAAGCGCAGCGAGGACAGGTCCGGGTCCGCGGCGAACCACTCCTCCAGCGTCTTCCTCTCCTGGAGGTGCGCGGGAAGCTGGAGCGGTGAGTCCGCGGGCATCGCGGGGCCCGGGCTCTCCCAGTGCACCCAGGCGTTGAGCACGGGGCCCGCGTCCCCTTCAGGGCGTGGCTCGTGGAACCACGGGTCGGCGGCGAGCTTCTCCTGCTCCCGGCAGAACAGGTCCAGGTGCGCGACGACGTCCTGCCGCTGCGCGTCCAGCGTGGGCTCGTATCGCGAGCGCATGAAAAGGTCGAACGCGACCAGGGCCACGACGATGAGCACGACGAGGAGGCTGACGAACCAGACCAGCACTCGCGACACGCTCCCCCGGGACCACCGCACGCTCGGACGCATGTCTCGACTCTAGCAATCCCTCGCACCTCCCCGAGAATCCAATATTCAACTTAATCCACATTTACAGCTATTTACAGTCTAGACCGGAGAGATGCTCACGGAGCGTCGCCCGGTGGCGTGGGACTCCAGGCCGGCGGCGCTCTCCCCGCGTTCAGAGATGAGAGGGCCCCATGTTCAAGAAGGCAGCAGTCCTCGCTGTCAGCTGTGGTGCGTTGTGGGTCGGCTGCGGTGTCGATCCGGAGTTGGAGAACGAGGAGATCGTCTCCAACCTGGTGGAGGCCGGCTTCCGCGTCGACGACCTCCTCATCGCCGACGGCAAGGTGTACGTCGGTCGTGACGCGCACGTCACGCTGGAGGCCTCCCGGGAGATGCTCCAGTCCCTGGACGAGAGCTCGGAGCAGTACCGCACGACGAACCAGGTGGGCACGGGCGTGACGAAGATCTGCGTCAACCCCACGCCCGATTTCAACACCTACAGCATGCTGAGCCAGGGCCTGGACCTGGCCATCGCCAACTACAACGAGCGGGGGCTGCGCCTGACCTTCGCGCGGGGACCGAGCACCGGCTGCACGGCGAACATCACCGCGCAGACGACGACGGGCACGGGCGGCTCGGCGGGCTTCCCCTCGGGAGGCCTGCCCTATGGAATCATCAACATCGGCACGGGCCTGCAGGCCTACAGCGCGGACGTGAACGAGCACGTCATCACGCACGAGCTGGGGCATGCCATCGGCTTGCGCCACTCGGACTACTACAACCGCAGCATCAGCTGCGGCGCAGGCGGTGACGAGGGCGACGCGGGCGTGGGCGCCATCCACATCCCGGGCACGCCGACCACGGCCACCGTGGGCGGCTCCGTCATGAACTCCTGCTTCCGCTCGACGGAGACGGGCGAGTGGACCAGCTCCGACATCACCGCGCTGGACGCCCTCTACGGCACCGGCGGCGTCGCGGCCTGCTCCACCTACAGCTTCACGTCCTACCGCGGGCAGAACGGGACGCAGATCCGCTGCAGCTGCCCCGCCACCAGCAGCGGGACGGTGTGGGGCACGGACATCTACACGGACGACTCGAACGCCTGCGCGGCCGCGGTGCACGCGGGGGCGATTCCCTCCAGCGGCGGCACGGTGACGGTCGTCATCCAGCCGGGCCAGGGCAGCTACGCGGCCAGCACCCGCAATGGCATCACCACGCTCTCCTACGGCGCCTGGCCGGGGAGCTTCACGTTCACGAACACGACGCCGGTGCAGGCCTGCTCCACCTACGACTTCACGTCCTACCGCGGGCAGAACGGGACGCAGATCCGCTGCAGCTGCCCCGCCACCACCAGCGGCGTCGTATGGGGGACGGACATCTACACGGATGACTCGAACGCCTGCGCGGCCGGCGTGCACGCGGGGGCGATTGCCTCCAGCGGTGGCACGATGACGGTCACCATCCGTCCCGGGCAGAGCAGCTACACGGCCAGCACCCGCAACGGCATCACCACGTTGTCCTACGGGGCCTGGGCGGGGAGCTTCTCCACCAGTCCGTAGTCGTCACAGCGGCCCGATGCGCCGTGGTCCGGGGGTGGCTCGATGATGAGCGCCTCCGGGCCCTGCCCGGTTGGGAGTTCTCTGCCCGCCCGCCGGAGTCGAGCGCGCCCGGTGAGGAGCGAGCCGGAGCATACGCCTCCACGAGCGCCGTGCGCAGGGCGGTGGGCTCCGTGGGCCCATGTCGCGCCACGGTGGTGGCCAGCGCCTCCAGCAGATAGGCCTCGGGCGCCATCAACGTCCGCGTGAGCGCGATGGGGGTCGAGCCCAGCGTCTTCAACACCGGACCGAAGTACTGCTCGCTCATGCAGGCCAGGACGACCACGGGCCGGGGCGTGGCGCCCGGTGGCACCTTCACCTGGGGAGGCTCGCGGTCCATGAGTCGGTCATGCCCGGCCCACACCAGCAGGTCGGCGCGACTTCCGCCCGCCGCCGCGCGCAGGAAGTCCTCCAGCGCCGTGTCGATGGCGTCGCCTGCGTAGGCCAGCAGCTTCAGCCGCACGGGTCGCTCCCCCTTCGCGGGGGTCCGCTCCAGGATGAGCTCACGCAGCACCACGCTCCCCTCGGGCCCCGGCTCGCGGCTCATCACCTTGAAGCCAGGAGCCCGGGACAGGTACCGCTCCGCGCCGTACATCGCGCCCCAGTAGAGGTTCGTCTCCAGCGCGCGCGGAGCCCCGGCGGCAGCCCGGCCACACTCGATCAACGCGTTGTCACACAGCGGGACGAAGACCTCGACCTCCACGGGAGGCGCGGCCAGCAGGGTCAGCATCACGAGGGTCAGCACACGAGGCCTCCAGGGGCGTCGCCTTCAGACACCCCTGGACCTGCCTTGCGTTCCACCGAGTGGGCCGCTCCCTCATGCGGGCCCGTGGCTCAGCCTCCGCCCCGCGGCGCCGTCACGCGCCTGGCTGACAGCACACCCGCCAGCGCCATCACGAGCCCCCCGGCGAGCGGCACCACGAGCAACCCCAGGCGCAGCCCCGCCGCGTCGGCGATGAGCCCCACCACGGGGGGCGACAGCAGGAAGCCCATCCGCATCAACCAGCTCACCACCGTCAGGCCCGTGCCGGGCCGCAGCCCGGGCAGCTCGTCCGCGCCGTGCATCGCCGCGGGCACCAGCGTGGCCACACCGAAGCCCGCGAACGCGAAGCCCACGACGGTGGCGGGCACCGAGGGGAACAACAGCGCGCCCCCCATCCCCAGCGCCGCGAGCAGGCCCCCCGTCCGCGCCACGGCCCGCTGTCCGAACCGGTCGACGAGCCGGTCCCCGAACAGCCGCCCGATGAACTGCGCGCCCACGAGCGCCACGTAACCCAACGAGGCCACCGCGACGCCCGCGCCCAGCGTGCCCGACAGGTAGACCGCCGCCCACGTCATCCCCGCGTCCTCGACGAGCACCCCGCTGCTGGCAATCAAGACCAGCGCCGCCATCGAGAGCACGAGCCGCGGTCGCCCCGCTCCCCGCTTCACGGAAGCCCCCTCCGCGTGCGCGTCGGCCCCGGAGGCCTCGGCGGGCTCGGGCCCGGGCAACAGGAAGCGCAAGGCCGTCAGAGCTG